>NZ_JBSVXD010000005.1:0-83343 GCF_054070755.1 Pseudomonas sp. SDO5591_S426
ATCTTTTGATTTTGATTTTTAAAAAACAAGATCAAAAGATCGCAGCCTTCGGCAGCTCCTACAGGGGATTCGTTCGCAGTCAGACTGTGATTAATCGCTCGCGCAACTTGCCAATTTCATCGCGCATTTGCGCCGCCGCTTCAAACTCGAGATCACGCGCCAACGCGTACATCTTCTCTTCCAGAGCCTTGATGCGTTTGGCGATTTCGCCTGGCGAGCGCAATTCCGCTTCGTATTTGGCGTTTTCCTCGGCAGCCTTGGCCATGCCCTTGCGCTTCTTGCTGCGCGAACCCGGCACGGTGGCGCCTTCCATGATGTCGGCAACGTCCTTGAACACGCCTTTCGGGGTGATGCCGTTGGCCAGGTTGAACGCGATCTGCTTGTCGCGACGACGCTCGGTTTCACCGATCGCGCGCTCCATGGAGCCGGTGATCCGGTCGGCATACAGAATCGCCCGACCGTTGAGGTTACGCGCCGCCCGTCCAATGGTCTGGATCAGCGAGCGCTCGGAACGCAGGAAGCCTTCCTTGTCGGCATCGAGGATCGCCACCAGCGACACTTCGGGCATGTCCAGGCCTTCGCGCAGCAGGTTGATCCCCACCAGCACGTCAAAAGTGCCGAGGCGCAAATCGCGGATGATTTCGACCCGCTCCACGGTGTCGATGTCCGAGTGCAGGTAACGCACGCGCACGCCGTGGTCGGCCAGGTAATCGGTCAAATCCTCGGCCATGCGCTTGGTCAGCGTGGTGACCAGTACCCGCTCTTCCAGAGCAACGCGCTTGCCGATTTCCGACAGCAAGTCGTCGACCTGGGTCAGTGCCGGGCGGATCTCGATTTGTGGGTCCACCAGCCCCGTCGGACGCACCACCATGTCGATGACGCGGCCAGCGTGCTCGGCTTCATAGTTGCCCGGGGTCGCCGAGACGAAAATTGTCTGCGGGCTGATGCTTTCCCATTCATCGAAACGCATCGGCCGGTTTTCCAGCGCCGACGGCAGGCGGAAGCCGTACTCGACCAGTGTCTCTTTACGCGAACGGTCACCTTTATACATCGCGCCAACCTGCGGCACGCTGACGTGGGATTCGTCGATCACCAGCAAGGCATCCGCCGGCAAGTAATCGTAAAGGGTCGGCGGTGGTGCGCCGGCTTCGCGGCCGGACAGGTAACGCGAGTAGTTTTCGATGCCGTTGCAGTAGCCCAGTTCGAGGATCATCTCCAGGTCAAAACGGGTGCGCTGCTCCAGTCGCTGCGCTTCTACCAGTTTGTTGTTGGAGCGCAGGTATTCCAGACGCTCCTTCAATTCCTCCTTGATCCCTTCCACAGCCCCCATCAGGGTTTCCCGTGGCGTCACGTAGTGGCTTTTCGGGTAGAAGGTGAAACGCGGCAGTTTGCGGATGACTTCACCGGTCAGCGGATCGAACGCCGACAGGCTTTCAACCTCGTCGTCGAACAGCTCAATGCGGATCGCTTCGAAATCGGATTCCGCCGGGTGAATATCGATCACGTCACCGCGCACGCGGAACGTTGCACGGGCGAAGTCCATGTCGTTGCGGGTGTATTGCAGGTCGGCCAGGCGTCGCAGCAATTCTCGCTGATCGAGCCGGTCGCCGCGATCCACGTGCAAGACCATTTTCAGATAAGTTTCCGGACTACCCAGACCGTAGATGCACGACACGGTGGTGACGATGATCGCGTCCTTGCGCTCCAGCAACGCCTTGGTCGCCGACAGTCGCATCTGTTCGATGTGATCGTTGATCGAGGCATCCTTCTCAATGAAGGTGTCCGAGGACGGCACATAGGCTTCGGGCTGGTAGTAGTCGTAATAGGAAACGAAATACTCCACGGCGTTGTTCGGGAAGAACGCCTTGAATTCGCCGTACAACTGAGCGGCCAGGGTTTTGTTCGGCGCCAGCACCAGGGTTGGACGCTGCACCTGAGCGATCACGTTGGCGATGCTGAAGGTCTTGCCCGAGCCGGTCACACCGAGCAACGTCTGGTGCGCCAACCCGGCTTCGATGCCCTCGACCATCAGACGGATGGCTTCCGGTTGATCGCCGGCGGGTTCAAAGCGGGTGACTAGCTGAAATTCAGACATGTAAAACCTCTGGGATCACTCTTGCCGGCAAAACCGGCACGAACGAGAAAGACCACAAACGACCGATGTCGCCCGAGGAAAAAACTGGATTGCGCTCAATGTGGAGCCGATTGCCATCGCTTTCAAGGCAAACGTCCTACAACACGTAAAGCCTTTGACGACGTCAATCGACTAACGGTCGAAAAATAATCGGAAAAACTTACCGTAAAAGCCGATTCGTCTGTCGCCATGTGTCGCAGATGGCCTCTATACTAGCTCCCCGTTTGTGCACCGCTCTAGTGCATTCGGCTGGAGCGCGACACGTCCCTCCATTCTCCATTCAGAGCCGCCGCAAAAATGAGCCTGTTCTCCGCTGTCGAAATGGCACCACGCGATCCAATCCTGGGCCTCAACGAAGCATTCAACGCCGATACCCGTACCAATAAGGTCAACCTGGGGGTCGGTGTTTATTGCAACGAGGAGGGGCGAATTCCACTCCTGCGCGCCGTTGTCGAAGCCGAAACGATTCGCGTCGCTCAACACGCTTCCCGTGGCTACCTGCCAATCGATGGCATCGCTGCCTACGATCAGGCCGTGCAAAAGCTGCTGTTCGGCAATGATTCGCCGCTGATCGCCGCTGGCCGCGTCATCACCACCCAGGCCGTTGGCGGTACTGGCGCACTGAAAATCGGTGCCGACTTCCTCAAGCAACTGCTGCCGAACGCCGTTGTGGCGATCAGCGACCCGAGCTGGGAAAACCACCGCGCACTGTTCGAAACCGCTGGCTTCCCGGTGCAGAACTACCGTTACTACGACGCCGCGACCCACGACGTAAACCGTGTTGGCCTGCTGGAAGACCTCAACGCCCTGCCGTCCGGTTCGATCGTTGTTCTGCACGCCTGCTGCCACAACCCGACCGGCGTGGACCTGAGCCCAGCGGACTGGAAAAACGTTCTGGAAGTGGTCAAAGCCAAAGGCCACGTGCCTTTCCTCGACATGGCCTATCAAGGTTTCGGCGACGGCATCGACGAAGACGCTGCTGCAGTGCGTCTGTTCGCTGAATCCGGCTTGACCTTCTTCGTCTCCAGCTCGTTCTCCAAATCGTTCTCGCTGTATGGCGAGCGCGTCGGCGCCCTTTCGATCGTCAGCGAATCGAAAGAAGAAAGCGCGCGCGTGCTGTCGCAAGTCAAACGCGTGATCCGCACCAACTACTCCAACCCACCGACCCACGGTGCAAGCATCGTCGCTGCTGTGCTGAACAGCCCGGAACTGCGCGCTCAGTGGGAAGCCGAACTGGCCGAAATGCGCCTGCGCATTCGCGGCATGCGCACCCAGATGGTCGACACCCTGGCGAAAAACGCACCTCAGCGTGATTTCAGCTTCGTCGGCCGTCAGCGTGGCATGTTCTCCTACTCCGGCCTGACGGTTGAGCAAGTAACCCGTCTGCGCAACGAGTTCGGCATCTACGCCCTGGACACCGGTCGCATCTGCGTGGCCGCGCTGAACCAGAGCAACATCAAGGCCGTTACGGATGCCATCGTTCAGGTGATCTGAATCGCGTCGTGATACGAAAAACGGGAAGCCATAAGGCTTCCCGTTTTTTATTTGTCGCAGATAAATCTCAAACCACGGGCTGAGCCCTCTAAACTCCACACAATTCAAAATGTGGGAGCGAGCTTGCTCGCGATGACGTTCAACCAGCCAATACATATGCTGGATGCAATGCCCTCATCGCGAGCAAGCTCGCTCCTACAGGTATTGTGTACACCCTGGAATTCCTGCGAGAACCCACATGAAAAACGATGACCTTCGCGCTGATCGCGATGACCTGGATGAGCTGGATCGCTTCGTCCCCCGCGCCCCGGCCAAACGCGGCAATAACCTGGTGATGCAAGTCGCTGCCGGCGTGTTTCTCGGCGGTCTGGCACTATGGCTTGTGCAACTGGGGGCCACGGCGCTCTACGCCAAACTGATGATGGGCACGATCACCTTCGGCGGTTAAGCCAGTTCGCTCGCGCGTTGGCTGGCGGCGTCGTCATAGGCGACGTAGAGCGACTCGGCGACCTGGCTCTTGATCGCCTTGGTGCTTTCCAGCCCCAAAACAAACCCCTCGGCCTTGCCGCCGGCGCGATTCAATTCATCAGCAGTGCTGGCCTGAGTGATCGCGTCGAAGAGTTTTTCAGCGTGCGGGCCGACGCCTTTGGGCAGGCTGATCTGTGCGATGCTCATGCGAGCACCTCGTTGGTTTCGGGTGTTGTGGTGGTCAAGCGAGACATGGCGCGTACCTTTTCGGCGAATGGCCGGCAGCGCGTGTAACCACTTCCGGGCGGTCATGGTAGCTCCCTGAGGCGATTCCGGTAACCGCCAATTGCCGAGAAACCACCGTCCGTCCCGATGAATCCGTCGAGCTGCTATCTGGTGCTTGACTTCTCTTTTTGAATCAGTAACATAGGCGCCATTCCGCGATAGCTCAGTTGGTAGAGCAAGTGACTGTTAATCACTGGGTCCCTGGTTCGAGTCCAGGTCGTGGAGCCAGACACGGTTCGGAGATAAAAATCTCCGACCACAAAAAACCCGCCTTATGGCGGGTTTTTTTGTGCTCGCGTTTTCTGCTCATGCCTGAGACTTCATCGTCTGCCTGGGCAACTCTCCAAACCGCTGCCGATAGTAATTGGCAAATCGCCCCACATGCCCAAACCCGAACTCCAGCGCCACCTCAGTCACGCTGGCGTGCGGTCGCGCCAGCAAGTATTCCCGCGCGGCTTCAAGCCGTAATCCGCGCAAACGGTCCATCGGGCTTTGACCGTATTCACGCTGGCATAAGGTGTTGAGGCTGCGAATGCTCACCCCGGCGGCAACCGCCAGTTCAGCCAGGCTGATGCCCTGCGCAAGGTGTTCGCGCATACAGCTGTCGATTTTTTGCAGTTGGCGGGTGGGCTGGCGCGGCGAAGGCGAGTCTTGCTGCGCAACGCCACAATGGCTGAGCAGAAACAGCGGCAGGCTTTGCTCCAGATGCTGTAGCCAGCGCGAAGGCGCTGCGCTCACCTCGCCCTCGGGCAAGTGCTCCAGCAACTCGCTGACCAGACGAAACCAGCGCATCGCCAGTGGCCGTTGCAGGCGGCTGACCGGCGCCAACGTGAAGCCCGACGGCAAGTCATCGGCCAGCGCTTGCTGGCTCGCCTCGATCAGTGCCCGTGGCAGCTTGAGGATCAGTTGCTCACAGCCCTCCTCCCACACCACTCGCGCGTGTTCACGCGGGGACAGAATCGCCACTTCTCCAGGGCTGACGCCATAGCCCATGCCGTCTGACTCAAGGATGGCATTGCCGCGCAGCGGCATTTGTACCAGCACGAAATCTTCGAAAGGCTGCGGCCGGATTTCTACCTGGCCGCCGTAGCGCAGCGCATACAGTTCGCAGCTGGCGACCTGGCCGCGATAGAACGCCGTATCGACGCCACCCCGTGGCCAATTCAGCTCATGTTCGACCAGCGCTTGCCCCATCAAGCGCTGGGTTTCCTGCGCCGAGCGGCTGGTGAAGACCGGCTCGCGGCACATCAGCGACAAGTTCAGGCCCACGCTGTTGGCGGTGGCGGCTTGTAAGGTCGTCATCTCAAAGCGACCGATTGCGACGGGCTTCGCTGCGTTGCAGAGTGGCGCTGGGGGTTTCGTTGAACAGCTTGCGGTACTCGCTGGCGAACCGGCCCAGATGCGAGAACCCCCAGCACATCGCGATCACCGAGATGTTGCGCACCGAAGCGTCTTCGAGGATTTCCTGACGCACCGCGCCGAGGCGATACTTCTTCAGGTAAGCCATGGGCGAGACGCCGAAGTGCTTGCGAAAGCCTTCGAACAGTTTGAAGCGGGACACCCCTGCTGCCGCCTCGATGTCTTCCAGGTGCATGTCTTCGCGGGCGTTGCTTTCGATGAAGTCCTTGGCGCGCACCAGGTAGTACGGCAACTTGGCGCCCAATTGGTCACGCAGTTCGGCGCTGTAGTTGTTGGGCTGGGAAAGGATCAGGCCCTTGATCAACGCGCTTTCGATATCGCGGGTGAAGAACACTTGGTTGAACAGATCCTGCCCGCGCTCCAGCTCATCGATGTAGTAACGGGCCAGCCGCCACCAGGAGGCCGAGGCACCGTTGACCGCGTCCATCACTGGCTCGAACTTCACCGGCATTTCCAGCGGGCGCTGGAGCATGCCTTCCAGGGTCTGGCGCATGGCCATGCGGGTGATCACCACGGAAATCTTGTGGCAGTCACCGGCCATGGTCAGTGCCTGGGTTTCGTGCGGGGTCACGATCAGGCCCTGGTCCTGGCTGGAGTGCAACCGGCGACCGTCCTTGAGCAGCTCCTGTTCGCCACGAATCGGCAGGCTCAAGCTATAGCAATTGAGGTGTTCAGCATCCTCGACGCCGATGGTCACGTCGGTGCCGTATTCCATCCGGCCCAAAGTCGTGGACATCGATTTGAACACATTGGCCTTGTGGTGAAACTGAATCCGGTTTGGCTGGCTGGTCTGCAGTTCGTGTGGCCCGCAAATACCGGCCATCCACGCACGGGCACCAGCCAGGTCGTAGCGATCTATGCGGATATCTCGAAACTGGGCAACATTTGGTTCGGTCATCTCAGTACACCCACGGCAATGGACATCGACACGCTCTTCGGCGCGTATTCTCATTACGTTTGCAAGGGCTATGCCCAGCCGGTGCGAACAGGCGATATCCGCATTTTTTGGCTAGTAATCGGAAACTATCTGGATATCGAACGCGCTGTGCGGCGTTGATGCGCACAGCAACGGTGCCGGTCATAGTCAGCGCCTTGGGTAATCCGCTACCCAAGGCGTCACTTCAGCGCACAACCGCGTTCGATTTGAGGGCAGGACGTTACCAAAATTTCCAGGTGTAAGTGGTGATCAGGCGGTTCTCCACCCAGTCATTGCCGTGGCTGAATTTGGCGACGACATTGCCCGCCTCCACGCCCACGCCTTTGAGCGGCCCGCTTTGCACCACATAGGACACCACCAGGTTGCGCTCCTGCTCCGCTGCCTGACTGAGGTTGTCGCCACGGTCCACCGACGTGCCCTTGAAGTAGCGGGTCATGAAGTTCAGGCCCGGCACGCCGAGGGCGGCAAAGTCGTAGTCATAACGCAGTTGCCAGGATTTTTCGTTGGGCTTGATGAACCCTACCCGCGACCAGTTCACCAGAAACGGCTGCGGGACATAACCGCCCAAGGTCGGGAAGTTGCTATCACCGAGCATGCGCTGATAGCCCACGCCGAAGCGGTGCCCGCCCTTTTTCAGCGAGGTCATGGCGCCGTAGGAGCGGTTGTCGATATCGCCGTAAAGCGCGTCGCCGTCTTCGCTGTTGTTGAAGTAACGTAGGTCCGTCTTCAGCCCATAACCGTCACCCAGATCCGCCAGATGAGTGATACCCAGGTAGTGCTGCTGGTAGATATCTTCCAGTTGCGCGTAAAAGTAGGTGCCGGTCAGCGAAGGGGTGAATGCATAACTGGCGCCGGCGAGGTTCAGGCCGTCGCTGCCATGGCGCACGCCGGAGCCGGTCTGCAGGTACAGCTTTTCGTAGTTGGAGGAGTTACGCGCGCCGATCTCCGTAAGCCGGCCGGCGGTCAACGTCAGGCGGTCGACTTCCTTGGATTCGAGCAAGGCACCGCGGTAGGTCGTGACCAGTTGGCGCGAATCGTCAATGATCACCACGGGCAGAAACGGCCGCAACTCACCGACTTTCAGCTCGGTTTTCGAGTAGCGCATTTTCAGCGTCACACCGCCGCGGCTGTATTCATCGGCCTGCTCCTGGCGGCTCTGGCTGTAAGGGATGATCGTGTCATCGCCTCGCCCGCCACCGCCGTCCAGGCGAAAGGCGTATTGCGCCTCTGCATCGAGGCCAAACTGCACCGGACCTTCGGTATAGCCGGAGGCGAAACGCAGGTCGAAACCCTGGGTCCAGCTGCCCACTCGCGAATGGGGCGGGTTGTTTTCTTTGTAATCCCGATCAATGTAAAAGTTGCGCGTACCCAGCGTCAGCTTGCTGTCATTGACCACATCTGCTTGTGCCAACAATGGCGTCAACAAGCCAACTGTTTGAACCCCCCGAACGAACCAAGTCTTATGCAACATATTATTTCTTCCCCTGCTGCTTATTTAGCAACACATGAATAGAAGGCACTTTTGGTACGGAACCCAAGGCCATGAGCAATGGCAGTTTCCAGCGACCTGCAGCGAGACACTCTGATGGTGCTTCGATTGAAATTAAGCCGTAACAAGTTCGTCAGCGGCTATCCCGTTACTGAACGACAAATAGCCATTTGCTCAGCCGACAAACGCGACAAAAGCCCGTGTTTACGGGGGTTACTCGCCATCAGCCTAAGAACAGAGCTTATTTTCCGGATGGGTTTCCACTATTAAGCGGATAGACCCTGCCCGCCACCAAGGCATTAAATGAACCCATGAATTAGCCCATTGGCCGAGGACTGGGAAATGACAACTGCACGAAGTGTCGAACAGTGGAAAAGTTATATCGAAAGTTGCCTGGACTTCCGTCCGGAAGACGGTGTTTATCGTATTGCCCGCGATATGTTTACCGACCCGGAGTTGTTCGATCTGGAAATGGAACTGATTTTCGAGAAGAACTGGATCTACGCCTGCCACGAAAGCGAGATCGCCAATAATCACGACTTCATGACGATGCGCGCCGGGCGCCAACCATTGATCATCACCCGCGACGGTGAAGGTCGTCTCAACGCACTGATCAACGCCTGCCAACACCGCGGCACCACCCTCACCCGCGTTGGCAAGGGCAACCAGTCAACCTTCACCTGCCCCTTCCACGCCTGGTGCTACAAAAGCGACGGCCGACTGGTGAAGGTCAAGGCGCCGGGCGAATACTCCGAAGGCTTCGACAAGGCCACCCGCGGCCTGAAAAAGGCCCGCATTGAAAGCTACAACGGCTTTGTTTTCGTCAGCCTCAATGTGGAGGGCACCGACACCCTGGAAGACTTCCTCGGTGACGCCAAAGTGTTCTTCGACATGATGGTGGCGCAGTCGCCAACCGGTCAGCTCGAAGTGCTGCCGGGCAAGTCGGCCTACACCTACGACGGCAACTGGAAACTGCAGAACGAGAACGGCCTGGACGGCTATCACGTGAGCACCGTCCACTACAACTACGTGGCCACCGTGCAGCACCGCCAGCAGGTCAACGCCGAAAAAGGCCTGAGCGCCGGCGACACCCTGGACTACAGCAAGCTGGGTGCCGGCGACAAGGAAACCGACGACGGCTGGTTCGCCTTCCACAACGGCCACAGCGTGCTGTTCAGCGACATGCCCAACCCGGCCGTACGCCCGGGCTACGACAGCATCATGCCGCGCCTGGTCAAGGAACACGGCCAGGGCAAGGCCGAGTGGATGATGCATCGCCTGCGCAACCTGAACGTCTACCCGAGCATGTTCTTCCTCGACCAGATCAGCTCGCAACTGCGGATCATCCGCCCGCTCGCCTGGAACAAAACCGAGATCAACAGCTTCTGCCTGGGCGTGGTCGGCGAGTCGGATGCCGATCGGGAAAACCGCATTCGCCAGTTCGAAGACTTCTTCAACGTGTCTGGCATGGGTACCCCCGATGACCTCGTGGAGTTTCGCGAAGCCCAACGTGGTTTCCAGGCCCGACTGGAACGCTGGAGCGACATTTCCCGTGGCGAAGGCAAGTGGGTCAAAGGCGCCACCCGCAACAGCGAAGCCATTGGCATCGCCCCGGCACTGACCGGCACCGAGTTCACCCATGAAGGCCTGTACGTCAACCAGCACGCCAACTGGCAGCGCTTTTTGCTCGAAGGCCTGGCGCGCAAGGCTGCCGAACAACAACCGTTGAAACTGCGTGAGGTGTGAACATGAATTCGCAACTGCAATACCGCATCGAGCAATTTCTCTACCGCAACGCCGAGGCTTGCGATGCCCAGGATTGGGACACCTACCTCGCCATGTTCAGTGACGACAGCGAATTCCACCTGCCGCAATGGGATTCGGAGCACGTCTACACCACCGACCCGAAAAAAGGCATGTCGCTGATCTATTACCCCAACCGGGGTGGCCTGGAAGACCGGGTGTTCCGCATACGAACCGGCAAGGCTGCGTCGACCATTCCGATGCCGCGCACCTTGCACCTGATCAGCAACGTGCGCATCGCGCCGCTGCAGGACGATGAGCTGGAGGTCCGCGTCAACTGGAGCACCCTGTATTACCGCATGCAGACCGCCGAGCAATTCTTCGGCCGCGCCACCTACCGCCTGCGCCCCGACGGCGAGAGCTGGAAGATCGCCCGCAAGCACGTGGTGCTGCTCAACGACACGATCAATTCCGTACTCGATTTCTACCATCTCTGAACCCTGCGGATTAACGCCCATGACGTACAAGGTCGCCTTCAGTTTCGCCGACGGCAAAACACTCTTCTGCAACGTGCAGAACAATGAAATCCTGCTCGACGCGGCCCTGCGCAGCGGGATCAAGATTCCGTTGGATTGCCGCGAAGGGGTTTGCGCGACCTGCCAGGGCCGCTGTGAATCCGGGCAATACACCCAGGACTACGTGGACGATGAAGCGCTGTCGGCCAGCGACCTGGCTGAGCGCAAGGTGCTGAGCTGCCAGACGCGCGTGCAGTCGGATGCCGCGTTCTACTTCGACTTCGATTCCAGCCTCTGCGGCAGCAACGGCCCGAGCAGCCTGCAAGGCACCGTGAGCGAGGTGCGCCAGGTCTCCCCGACCACCGCCATCGTGCACGTGGAAGTCGGCGCAGCGGGTGCGGCGCTGGACTATCTGCCGGGCCAATACGCGCGCCTGCAAGTACCCGGTACCGAACATCGGCGCTCGTATTCCTTTGCCTGCGCGCCGGGCAGCAGCAACTTGCAGTTCCTCATTCGCCTGCTGCCCAGCGGGGTGATGACCGACTACGTGCGCGATCGCTGCCAGGTCGGCGACGTGATTCACATGGAAGCGCCACTGGGTGCCTTTTACTTGCGCCATATCGACCGCCCGCTGGTGATGGTGGCTGGTGGTACCGGGCTCTCGGCGTTCCTCGGCATGCTCGATCAGATCGCCGAGCAGCGAGGCTGCGGTCACCCGGTACACCTCTACTACGGCGTGCGCGAGGCCGAGGACCTGTGCGAGATCTCGCGCATCGAGGCCTATGCCGCAACGATCCCGGGGTTCCGATTCACGCCCGTGGTCAGCAACCCCAACCCCGACTGGCCGGGCAAGACCGGCTACATCGCCGAACACCTGGAGTTGGCCGAGCTGCGTGACCAGCCGTTCGACCTGTACCTGTGCGGCCCGCCGCCGATGGTCGAGTCGATCAAGGACTGGCGCCAGCAGCACGGCCTGGATCAAAGCCGCCTTTATCTGGAGAAGTTCACCGAGAGCAACAGCTGACACAGCGACCCATAACAACAATCAATCGGCCCGACCGAACACTGAATCACTGCCCTCATCGACATCTACCGTGCGTTGGCACGACCTACTTCATAGGCCGCCTCATGAAAAACCTGGTATTGCGTGCATGTCTGGCAACCTCCCTCTGCGCAGCGACGGCTGCCCAGGCCGTGGAGCCAGTCCGAATCGGCTTCATCACCACCCTCTCCACCCCCGCCGGTTATCTGGGCGAAGACTCGCGAGACGGCTTCCAGCTGGCGATCGATCAGGAAGGCGGCAAGCTCGGCGGCGTGCCGGTGCGACTCATCGTGGAAGATGACGGCCTGCAACCGGCCAAGGCCAAGCAGATCGCCGACCGCATGAGCCTGGACGGTATCTCGCTGTACACCGGGGTGATTTTTTCCAACGTGCTGGCGGCCGTGATCAACACCGCCACCAAGGACGGTTTCTACGTCAGCAACAACACCGCGCCGTCGACCCTTGCCGGTGAAAAGTGCATGGCCAACTACTTCGTCGGCTCCTACCAGAACGACACCCCGCACGAAATGGCCGGTGTCGCCGCCAATGAACTGGGCTACAAGAAGATGGTGATCCTGGCGCCCAACTATCAGGGTGGCCGTGATGCACTGGCCGGTTTCAAACGCACCTTCAAAGGCGAAGTGACCGAGATCTACACCAAGCTCAATCAGCTGGATTTCTCGGTGGAACTGGCGCGCGTGCGTGCGCTGGCGCCGGATGCGATTTTCCAGTTTCACCCGGGTGGCGGCGGTATCAACTTCGCCAAGCAATACGGCGGCTCGGGCCTGTCGGCGCAAATTCCGATGGTGGTGCCGGTGTTCTCCATGGATGAACGCATGCTCGCCGCCACCGGCGACGTGGCCAAGGGCACCAACATCGTCACCCTGTGGAACCCGCAATCGGACAACCCGGCCAACCAGGCCTTCGTCAAGGCGTTCACCGAGAAATACAAGCGCGTGCCGACGGTGTATGCCGCCCAGACTTACGACACGGCCCGGCTGATCGGCGCCGCCCTGAAAACCTCCCAGGGCAATCTCAAAGACCAGCCGGCCTTCCGCTCGGCCATGAAGAACGTCAAGTTCGATTCCATTCGCGGTGACTTCAGCTTCGCCCAGAACCAACACCCGGTGATCGACTGGTACCTGCTGCAAGTGCAGGCCGGCGCCGACGGCAAGCTGATCGAAGTGCCGATCAAGACCCTGGCGACCCGCCACGTCGACAGCTACGCCGCTCAATGCGCGATCTGACCGGCACCTGACTCCCGTCCTCGCCCTGCAGCACAACTGCGGGGCGTTTTCATGAGGAACGCAGCAATGCTATTGCTCGAACAGATTCTCAACGGCCTGCAATACAGCGCCTTGCTGTTTCTGCTGGCCTCAGGCCTGACCCTGATTTTCGGCATTATGGGCGTGATCAACCTGGCCCACGGCGCCTTTTACATGGTCGGGGCTTTCTGCGCCGCCTATACCGCCATGGCCACCGGTTCGTTCTGGCTTGGCGGCCTGGCCGCGCTGATCGGCTCGGCCTGTTACGGCGCGCTGATCGAAACCTCGATCATGCGCCGCCTCTACAATCGCGATCATTTGGATCAGGTGCTGGCGACATTGGCCGTGGTGTTTTTCAGCAACGAATTGCTGACCCTGATCTTCGGCCGCAGCCCACCAGCGATGCCCACGCCCGAGTGGTATTCCAGTTTCGTCGAAGTGCTGCCGGGATTGATGTACCCGGTCAGCCGGCTGCTGTTCATCGCCGCCGGACTGATCGTGGCGGTCGGCATGTGGCTGCTGATCAACCACACACGCTTGGGCATGTTGATTCGCGCCGGTGCCGACGATCACGAAATGGTCGGCGCCCTGGGCGTCAACATCGCCCGGCTGTACACCCTGGTGTTCGTATTCGGCTGCGTGCTGTGCGGCCTGGCCGGTTTCATGGCCGCACCGCTGCTGTCGGTGGAAATAGGCATGGGCGAGAAGATCCTGATCACCACCTTCGTGGTCATCGTCGTCGGCGGTGTCGGCTCGGTGCGCGGTGCGTTGGTGGGGGCCTTGCTGATCGGCATGGTTGATAGCCTCGGTCGTGCCTACATTCCGCCGCTGCTGGACCAACTGTTGCCCAGCGAAACCAGCGGCACCCTGAGCGCCGGGCTGATTTCCGCCAGCGCCTACATCGTCATGGCCCTGGTGCTGCTGGTGCGCCCGCGCGGCCTGCTGCCGGCCCGCGCCTGAGGAGAACGCTATGTCACCACGCCTCATCATTGACCTTGCGTGCCTGGCGACCTTCGCCTGCATGCCGCTGCTGGCCCACTGGCTGCACGAGCCTTACCTGGTCAGTTTCTTCACCCGCCTCGCAATCTACGGCATGGCGGCCATCAGCCTGGACTTGCTGATCGGCTACGGCGCCATGGTCAGCTTCGGCCATGCCGCGTTCTTCGGCCTCGGTGGTTACATCGTCGGCGTCATTGCCTTTCACACGTCCCAAGGCCTGCCGCTGTGGGGCTGGGAAGGCAGCAACAGCGCGCTGGTGGTGTGGCCGCTGGCCCTGTTGGTGTGCGCGCTGTTCTCGCTGCTGGTGGGTTATCTGTCGCTGCGCACCAGCGGCGTGCAGTTCATCATGATCACCCTGGCGTTCGGCCAGATGCTTTATTTCGTGCTCGGCTCGCTGTCGTTGTACGGCGGCGACGACGGCATTCTGCTCAACGAGCGCAATACCCTCGGCGCACTGGATCTGGCTGACGCCAACCACTTCTACTACCTGTGCGTGGCCTTGCTGGCCGGCTGGTTGCTGCTGTGCCGTCGGCTGGTCAATTCGCACTTCGGTTTTGTCCTGCGCGGGCTCAAGCAGAGCGAGCGGCGTACCGTCAGCCTGGGCCTCAAACCGTTGCGCTATCGCCTGACGGCGTTTGTGATCGCCGGCACCGGCGGTGGCCTGGCGGGGATTCTGTGGGCCAACTACGCGCTGTTCGTCAGCCCCGACATGGGCGCCTGGCACAAGTCCGGCGAGTTGATGGCGATGGTGATCCTCGGTGGCGTCGGCACCCTGCTCGGCCCTCTGCTGGGCGCCGCTACCTACCTGGGTCTTGAACAGGTGCTGAGCCAGTGGACCGAGCATTGGATGCTGATCTTCGGGCCATTGCTGTTGCTGGTGGTGCTGTTCGGCAAGAAAGGCGTTTACGGTTTGCTGCTGAGCCTGTTGCAGCGCAAGCCGAAGGTGGCTGCCGTCAAACCGAACGCCGCCGTGGAGGCACGCCCATGAGCGCACAACTGTCGATCCGCGATCTGCACAAAGCCTTCGGTGCCGTGAAAGCCACCAACGGCGCCAGCCTTGAACTGCTCAAAGGAGAACTGCACGCCATCATCGGCCCCAACGGCGCCGGCAAGTCCACCTTGATCGCGCAGATTGCCGGCGAGATTTTCCCCGACCAGGGCCAGATTCAACTCAACGGCCAGGACATCACACGCGTGCCGGCCTGGCAACGGCCGCGCCTGGGACTGGCGCGGGCTTTCCAGGTCAGCCAGCTTTACACCGAGTTCACTCTGCTGGAGAACGTCGCCCTGGCCATTGCCGCCCGCGAGGGCAAGGCATTCGGCATGTGGCGCCCGTTGAGCCGCGACACCCGTCTGCTGGAACCGGCACTGGGCTACTTGCAACAGGTGGGGTTGGGCCTTCGCGCGCAAGACTCGGTGCAGGCGCTGTCCCACGGCGAACGGCGGCAACTGGAGATTGCCCTGGCGCTGGCCCAGGAAGCGTCGGTGCTGTTGCTCGATGAGCCGATGGCCGGGATGGGTGCCGACGAATCCGCGCGCATGACCGAGCTGCTGCACAGCCTCAAGGGCCGCTACGCGATCCTGTTGGTCGAGCACGACATGGATGCGGTATTCGCCCTCGCCGACCGCATCACGGTGCTGGTGTACGGCCAGACAGTACTGACCGGCAGCGTCGAACAAGTGCGCAACGACCCGCAAGTACGGGCCGCTTACCTGGGAGAAGAACATGCTTGAAGTTCAAGGCTTGAAAGCGGGTTATGGCTTGAGTCAGGTGTTGTTCGATATGCACCTGAGCATCGAGCAGGGCCAGGTGGTGTCGCTGATCGGCCGCAACGGTATGGGCAAGACCACAACGGTCAAATCGATTATGGGATTGCTCAAGCCCAGCGCCGGCAGCATCCGTATCAACGGCACGGAAATGCGCGGTGCCGCGCCCTATCGCATCGCCAAGGCCGGCCTGGGGCTGGTGCCGGAAGGCCGCCGCGCCTTCGGCACCTTGAGCGTGCGGGAAAATCTGCTGGCCACCGCCACGCGAGGCAAGTGGGACCTGGCGCGGGTCTATGAACTGTTCCCGCGCCTGCTGGAGCGTCAGGACCAACTGTCACGCACGCTGTCGGGCGGCGAGCAGCAGATGCTGGTGGTCGGCCGCGCGCTGCTGACCAACCCCAGCCTGCTGATTCTCGACGAAGCCACTGAAGGCCTGGCGCCGATCATTCGCGAGCAGATCTGGAGTTGCCTGGCCACCCTCAAGGCCGAGGGCGAGACGATTCTGGTGATCGATAAAAACCTCAAGGAAATGGCGCGAGTGGTCGACCGCCATCACGTCATCGAGAAGGGTCGACAGGTCTGGGATGGCACACCGCTGGAGCTGGCGGCCCAACCCGAATTGTCGCAACGCTACCTGGGAGTGTGAGCAGCCATGGACCTCGATCAGGCTTATAACAACGTCGCCGCCGTGGGTGATTTTCCGCAGATCATGCAGCGTTTTCGCCAGCGCAGCGCCGAGACCTATGCAAGCCACGCCTGGCAGCGTGATGTGCCGTATGGCAATGCCATGCGTGAGCGTTTCGACTGGTCTGCCCAGGCGAATGCCGGGGCGCCAACACTGCTGTTCATTCATGGCGGTTACTGGCAAGCCTCGGACAAGGACGACTACGCCTTTATCGCCGAGGGCTTGATTGAGGCCGGCTTCAATGTCGGTTTGCTGGAATACACCCTCGCACCCGAAGCGAGCATGAGCACCATCGTCGGCCAGATCGGCAAGGCACTGGACTATCTTTTGGCGCATCGCGAAGCTTTGAGCATCGGTCAGCAGGTGGTGCTGTGCGGGCACTCGGCGGGTGGCCATCTGACCGCGCTGTATCGACGGCATCCACTGGTGACCCTGGCCATGCCGATCAGCGGCCTGATGGAGCTTGAACCCATCAGCCGCTGCTGGCTCAACGACAAGCTGCAACTGAGCGAAGAAGAGGTCCGCCGTTTTAGCCCGCAAAGGCTGATCGGCGATGGCGCACCGTTGCTGGTGAGCGTGGGCGGGGATGAGTTACCGGAGTTGATTCGGCACTCGCGCGAATACGCCAGCGCCTGCCTTGAGGCCGGCCAGACTGTGAGCCTTGTCGAGCTTGCCGGGTGTCATCACTTCGCGGTGCTCGACGATCTGGCCAGGGTTGATGGCGAACACGTGGGGGCCTTGCTTGAGCACCTGAACCGCTAGTAGCACGCATCGCAGCTAAAAAATAACTCTCGCCAGAAGTGGACACCGGTTTGCCGTTTGCGGCTTTTTTGACCCGCTCAAGCTTCATACAGTGACTACGAATTCAGACAGGAATTGCGTATGTCCAGCCTCTCGCTCAGGGTCCAACAAATTGATCCTCTGACCCCCAGAATCCGTCGCGTGCTGCTGGTATCCAGCGATGCCCAGCCGCTGCCGGACTTCACCGCCGGAGCCCATCTGGAGGTGCATGTACCGGGCAGTCGCGCTCAACGCCGAGCCTATTCGCTGGTCAACCTGCCCGGCAGTGAACACTACGAAATCGCCGTCCAGCTCGAAGAAGCAAGTAGCGGTGGATCACGCTGGGTGCACTCACTCAAGGTCGGCGATGAACTGCTGGCCGATGCGCCACGCAACCACTTCCCACTGTGTGAAAACACCGAACATGCCCTGCTGATCGCCGGTGGTATCGGCATCACGCCGATGCTTGGCATGGCCCGGTCGCTGCACGCGGCGGGCAAGCCGTTCACCCTGCATTACGCCGGTCGCGATGAAGCGCAGATGGCCTATCTGCCCGAGGCCCGCGCCTGCCTGGACAATCATTGCTGGATCAGCGGCGGCGACCCGCAAAAACGCTTTCCTGCCGCTGCGATCCTGGCCACGCCAAGACCCGGCCTGCACCTCTACATCTGCGGCCCGAGCGCCATGCTCAACAGCGTGTTGGCCTGCGCTCGCGAACAGGGTTGGGCAGAAGATCACCTGCATTACGAACTGTTCAGCGGCGCCCTGGAAGTGGCCGGCGACAAAGGCTTTGAGGTGCACCTGCGCGAAAGCGGCGTGAACCTGCAAGTGGCCGCCGGGCAAAGCGTGCTGGAGGCCATGCTCGAGGCCGGCCTGGACCCGATGTTCGACTGCCGACGGGGTGACTGCGGGGTGTGCGTCGCCCAGGTCATCGACGGCCAGCCCGATCACCGCGACATCTGCCTGTCGGAGCGCGACCGCGCCAGCGGCAGTTTCTGCACCTGTGTCTCCCGTGCCAGCAGCGCGCTGCTGGTGCTCGATCTGTGACAAGCCGAGGACATCCCGTGATACCGACCAACGAGCAAATCGCTGCCTTGATCCGCGAGGACAGCGTTCACAAGAGCGTCTACACCGACCCGACCCTGTTCAAGCTGGAAATGGAGCGTATCTACGGCAACGCCTGGATCTACGTCGGCCATGTAAGCCAGGTGAAGAACCCCGGCGACTATCACACCACGCGCATTGGCGATCAGGACGTGATCATGGTGCGCGGCGCCAACCAGCAGGTCAGCGTGCTGTACAACCGCTGCCCGCACAAGGGCGCCAAACTGGTAGCCGACGGTGATGGCAGTGTCGGCAAATTCTTCCGCTGCCCGTACCACGCCTGGACCTTCAAACTCGACGGCCAGCATCTGTCGGCGCCGCTCAAGAGCGGTTTCGAAGGCACTTGCTATGACCCCAAGCACCCGGATTTTTCCATGGTCAGCGTCGCCCGCGTTGAGACCTATCGCGGCTTCGTGTTCGCCAGCCAGGCGGCGTTCGGACCGGACCTGAAAACATTCTTGGGCGGCGTCATCACCTCCATCGACAACCTCTGTGACCGCTCACCGGTCGGTGAAGTCGAGGTGGCCGGCGGCATCTTCCGAGTTCAGCAGCGCTCGAACTGGAAAGTGTTCTACGAGAACCTGCACGACACCATGCACGCCCGCGTCACCCACGAATCGTCGGTTGACGCGGCGCGTGGCGAAGCCGAAGCCATCGGTGAAATGCCCTTTGAACTGCTGATCATGGATGGCAACGGCGAACCCTACGACTTCTGGGAAAAACTCGAACTGCGCGCCTACCACAACGGCCACGGCTACATGGAAGCCATCTTCGATCCGGCCGCCGCCGAGCGCGACGAAGTCTCCCGCGCCCACTTCGAATGCCTGAGCCAGGCCTATGGCGGGCAGCGCGCCAAGGAGATCCTGGGCATGAATCGCCACAACACGGTGATTTACGGCAGCGGCTCGCCGCACACGGTGTTCATGCAATTCCGGGTCATCCGCCCCATCGCCGTGGACCAGACCATGGTCGAGATCCAGACCTTCCGCTGCAAGGGTGCTCCGGATGCCGTGTTCGACCGCGCACTGACCTACGCCAACGTCATCAACTCGCCCTCCTCCAACGTGATGCCCGACGACGTCGAAGTCTATGCTCGCTGTCAGGAGGGCAACATGACCCGTGGTGGCGAGTGGATCAGCATGCACCGCTACGCCGGCACCGATAAGCCGCTGGAGGACGGCGCAGTCTCCACCAACGGCACCAGCGAACTGCCGATGCGCAACCAGTTCGCCGCCTGGAAACAGTTCATGACTGCCACCCTGATTGCCAAGGAGAGCACCCATGCTGCTTGACCGCCGAATCGACGTCGACACCCGCCAGTTAACACCCGCTCAGGTGCCAGCCGAGACCCTGCGCCAGATCGAACAGTTCCTTTATCAGGAGGCACGCCTGCTGGATGAGCGGCGTTTCTGGGAGTGGGACAAGCTGTTCACCGACACCGGCATGTATTGGGTGCCGCACAAGCACGAGCAAGCCAACCCGTTCGACCATATCTCGTTGTTCTGGGAAAACCGCATGCTGCGCGAAGTGCGGATCCGGCGGGTGGAAAACGCCCGCAACTGGTCCCAGCAACCGCAGACCCAAACCGCGCACCTGGTCGGCAACGTCATGGTTGAAGGTCTCGACGCTCAGGGCTTGCTGGTGATCAGCGCCAGCTTCCAGTACAGCGAATGGCGCCTGGAACAACGCCAGCTCGCCGGTCGCTACACCTATAAATTGGCCGCCCAGGACGGTGGTGGCTGGCAGATCCAGCTCAAGCGCGTGGACCTCATCAACTGCAACGATGTGTTCGCCAACCTTGAGGTGTTCGTGTGATGAACACGCCACTGGTGATCGCCCTGCACTATCAGAACGACGTGCTGCACCCCGAAGGCAAGATTCAGGTCGGACTGGGTGCCGATGTCAGCAAGCGCGCCGCGCTGCTCGATGCGGCCGGTCGATTGCTCGCTGGCGCACGCGCCAAGGGCTGGCCGATTGTCCATGTGCGTGTGGCGTTCCGCCCGGACTACGCCGACCTCATCCAGAACGCGCCGATCCTGCGCACGGTCGCCACCCTTGGCGCTGTCCGGGAGGGCAGTTGGGGCGCGGAGTTTTTCAGCGCCCTAACGCCACTGAACAGTCGCCGCGAGTTCGTCGTCACCCATAACAGGATCAATGCGTTTTATGGCTCACCGCTGGAAACCCTGGTGCGCCGGTTCAATCCCTCGCACTTGTTAATCGCCGGCGTGGCGACCCACTCGGTGGTGGAAAGCACCGTGCGCCATGCGGTGGATTGCGGTTTCGAGGTGACGGTCGCGGCGGATGCTTGCGCCAGCGCGGACAGCGGCGTACACGCGGCCTCGCTGGCGAGCATGGCGCTGATCGCCCGTATCAGTCACGTCAACGAAGCTCTGGAGGACTTGGCATGATGCTCGAAGGCAAAGTGGCGATTGTGACCGGCAGCACGCAAGGGCTGGGTCTGGACATCGCTCGGCAGCTGTTGGCTGAGGGTGCCCGGGTGATGCTGGTGGGGCGCAACGCCGACAGTGGCCAGGCATTGGCGCAAGCGCTGGACTGCGGATTTTGCGCCTGCGATGTGGAGCGCGACGAAGACATCGACGCGTGCATTACTGCCACGCTGGCCCGCTTCGGCAGGCTCGACATTCTGGTCAACAACGCGTGCCTGTACGCCGATCAGGGACTGGCGTCGGATCGCGCGCAGTGGCTGAAGACCCTCAACGTCAATCTGGTATCGGCGGCGATCTTTACCCAGAAGGCCGCCGTGCATCTGCCCAGCGGTGGCGTGGTGATCAACATCGGCAGTACCGGCGGCAAATTCGGTGCGGCCGGGCGCGCGCTCTACCCTGCTTCCAAGGCCGGCATCCTGCAACTGACAAAAAACCTGGCCATGACCCTGGCTCCGGCGCAAGTCCGCGTGCTGAGCGTTTCCCCGGCCTGGACCTGGTCACCCAGCGTCGCCGAGTTCAGCGACAACGATCCGCAACTGGCCGATCGGGTCGGGGCACCTTTTCATCCGCTCGGGCGCATCGGCCGGGGCCATGAGGTCGGCAGCGTGGTGGCGTTTCTGTGCAGTGCCGGTGCCGGCTGGATGACCGGTGTCGACGTGCCGGTGGACGGCGGCTTTTCGATTCTCGGGCCAGACCGTGGCGTGTCGCCGCGCGTGTGGTTCCAGCAACACCGTGACAGCCAATAAATCTGATAACCGAATGAGGTAGATGACATGGGCAAAATGATTGAGATCCGGGCAACGGACAGCAACGCCACGTTCAACGGTTACCTGGCCCTGCCGGCCAGCGGCAAAGGCCCCGGGGTAGTGATCGGCCAGGAGATTTTCGGGATCAACGCCAACATGCGCGCCGTGGCCGATTTCTATGCCGAGGAAGGCTATGTGGCGTTGGTGCCGGATCTGTTCTGGCGCCTGCAACCGGGCATTGATCTGGGCTACACCGAAGCCGATTTTGCGACGGCCATCGACCTGTTCCAGCGCCTGGATGTGGACAAGGCGGTCACTGACATCGACGCCAGTTTCAACGCCCTGCGCGCACTGCCTGAAGTCGAAGGCACGGGCCTGGGTTATGTCGGCTTCTGCATGGGCGGCAAGCTGGCCTGGCTGACCGCCACGCGCACCGATGTGGCCTGCGCCGTCGGCTATTACGGCATGGGCATCGAACACCTGCTGCACGAATCGGAAAACCTCAAGGGCCGCCTGGTCCTGCATTTTGCCGAAAACGATGGTTACTGCGACGCCAGTGCCCGCGCCCAGATCAGCCAACACCTGGCCGGCAACGACAAGGCCGAAATCTACGTGTACCCAGGCGTCGACCACGCCTTCGCCCGGGCCGGGAGTTCTCACTACGACAAACCGGCCTCGCTGATGGCCCATGAACGCAGCATCGCCGCCCTCAAGCGCGAGATCGGCCCCCACTTCAACCTGTCAGCCCTGTGGGAAGACCACATCCGCCACGAGTTCGAGACCCGCGACGTACCGGCCACCATGGCGACCATGGTCGCCGAGCCCTACGTCAACCATATTCCCACCATGACCGGCGGTGTCGGCGCCAAGCAACTCAGCCGCTTCTACCAACACCATTTCGTCCACGGCAACCCGCCGGACATGAAACTCATCCCGATCTCGCGCACCATCGGTGCACTGCAGATCGTCGATGAATTCATCATGTGTTTCACCCACAGCACCGAAATCGACTGGATGCTGCCCAACGTCGCACCCACCGGAAAATACGTCGAGATTCCGATGCTCGGCGTGATCAAGTTCCGTGGGGACAAGCTGTACCACGAGCATATCTACTGGGATCAGGCCAGTGTGCTGGTGCAAATTGGCTTGTTGAACCCTGAAGGGCTGCCGGTGGCCGGCGTGGAAACGGCGAGAAAGCTGTTGGATGAACAACTGCCGTCCAACACGTTGATGGGGCGCTGGACGCAAAGCGAGCAATAATCGAAACCGCATGAATGAAAAAGGCCGATCTGTCATTCAACAGATCGGCCTTTTTTCATTCATCTAAACGTCAGACATGTTCACTGCTTTTCGCATGCACCGGGCGTGGCTCGCCATGCCCGTGGTCCACTTCAACCACCGGAATTTCCTTGCCATCACAGTCATGCAACTTGCCGTCGCTGAAGTAATCCCCTTCGCGCAGCGCTGCCAGATCCTGATAGCGAAGAACTCGCTCGGTGCCCGCCGCAAACACCGACTGCTGGTCGGAGTTACCAGCCGTGAGGTGGTTGAAGGTCAGGTTGAGCACGATCGCCATGATCGCCGACGAACTGATGCCGGAATGGAAAATCGTGGCGAACCAGCTTGGGAAGTGATCGTAGAAGTTCGGCGCTGCGATCGGGATCATGCCGAAGCCGATCGAGGTTGCCACGATGATCAGGTTGACGTTGTTGCGGTAGTCGACCTTCGACAGCGTACGAATGCCGCTGGCCGCGACGGTGCCGAACAACACGATACCGGCGCCACCGAGAACGGAGGTCGGCACGGCCGCGATGACCCGGCCCATGAACGGCAGCAGGCCGAGCAGCACCAGGAACAGACCGCCGGTAGCCACCACGTAACGGCTCTTGATCCCGGTCACCGCCACCAGCCCGACGTTCTGGGCGAAGGCGCTCTGGGTAAAGGAGCCGAAGATCGGCGCGATCATGCTCGACAGCATGTCGGCGCGCAGACCATTGCCCAGACGCTTGGAGTCAACCTTGGTTTCGATGATTTCACCGACCGCCAGGATATCCGCCGAGGTTTCCACCAGCGTCACCATGACCACGATGCACATCGACAGGATTGCCGCGAAGTGGAAGGTCGGCATGCCGAAATGGAACGGGGTCGGGAAGCCGAACATCGGACCTTCGCTGACGGATGAGAAATCCGCCATGCCCAGGAACACCGCGACGATCGTACCGATGACCATTGCCAGCAGGATCGATAGACGCGAGATGGTCGCGCTGCCGATCTTGCTCAGCAGCAGCACCAGCACCAGTGTCATTGCGGCCAGGCCGATGTTGGCCATGCTGCCGAACTCTGGGGAATGGCTGTTACCGCCCATGGCCCAGCGTGCGGCCACCGGCATCAACGTCAGGCCGATGGTGGTGATCACGATGCCCGTGACCAGCGGTGGGAAGAACTTGGTGATTCGAGAGAACACCGGCGTGATCAGTAACCCGATCAGCGACGCCGCTATCACCGCCCCCAGAATCGACTGGAACCCTCCCTCACCGCCGCTGCTGACAATCGCCACCATGGTCGCGACGCCGGAAAACGACACACCCTGTACCAGCGGCAACTGACAACCGAAAAACGGTAGACCCAGGGTTTGCAGCAACGTCGCCAGCCCCCCCGCAAACAATGAAGCAGCAATCAACAATCCAATGTCCGCGGGCGAAAGGCCGGCCGCCTGACCAATGATCAAAGGCACCGCGACGATGCCGCCGTACATGGTCAGAACATGTTGCAGGCCGTAAGCCATATTCGCGCCGATACCAAGATTTTCATCTTCTGGCCGTTGGTGTGAAACATGGGGCGTTTTCATGTTAGGGGGTTCCCTGGTTTTTGTTATGCGCACACTGTATGCAAGACTCAGGACAAATGTCTATAGAGTTGTATACAACTTGCTCGTCAAATTATGAACGGTTGGTCATGCAAGCCGTCTGCCATCGTGCGCAATCTCACCTAAAACCTTGAAATACATCCTCGCGAGCCATTCTCCCCCGCCCGCTAGTCTTTTGAATTCCTGGCGACCATCGGTCGTGATCGCCACCTTCCATATACATATAAAGTATGCATAATGAAGCCATTCGAAATTCAGTATCACAAGGCAAAGAACGCAGCCAACAAACTCAAGCACCAAGGGATCAGCCTCGCCGAGACAGAACCGGTGTTCCATGACGAACGCGCCCTGACTTTTCAGGACGATCACCATGATGAACAACGCTGGATTACCTTGGGGCTGGATGGCAAAGGGCGTTTGCTGGTCGTCGCGTACACCTACCGTGACCCGAATTTCGTTCGAATCATTTCAGCGCGTCTCGCCAGCAAAAACGAGCGGCGCCAGTATCTGGAGGCTTGACCCATGAAAGACGAGTACGACTTCAGTAACGCCAAGCGCGGGGCGGTGGCCTCCAGCAAAGGCAAGACCCGCATCACCATCATGCTCGATGATGTCGTCATTGAGGCGGCACGCGCGCTGGCCGAAAGCGAGGGCTACGGCTACCAGACCGCAATCAACAACACCCTGCGCCGGTCGTTGTTGGCCGATGGCAAAGTCGCTGAGGCCAATTCTACGGCGCACCTCAAAACGGGGATCACCGTTCCCGAACTGAGAAACCTGGAGAAAAAATTGTTGGAGGCCCTCAGAGAAATTCATCGTGTGATGGAACCCGATGCACAACCCTGAACTGACGCAAAAAGGGGCAGATTGATTCAATCTGCCCCTTTTTTGTGTGCACGATGCTGTTTCTATTGCGGTTTGATCAAGCGTTCAAGTGTGTGCATCAAGGTCGCATGGGGCGGCACCCGAATGCCGAACTCGCTTTCCAGCAAGGCACTCAATTGCGGCACATCGGCCACCTGCCGGCGTTCGCTCTCATGGCCTATGCGATGGATCGCAAAACTGCCGTTATTGAGCGTACGACGCCACCCTTCCCCGGTCCGCGCCACCATCAGCTGCTTGGCGAACGACGATTCCGGATGAGTCGAGACGTACCAGTTGCCGACGCTGTAATCGATGTCTTCCTGGCGTTGCAGATCGAAGATATACATCGCTCGCCACTCGTCGCCGACCTTGGCTCGAAGCGTGTAACCATCCTCGTGCTGTTCGATGCGATAGGGTTCGTGAGGTGTGAATTGCTCGGCAGGACTGTCGAGCAACAGCGGCGCGGTGGGCACCATGCCGCCGAAGCCGACGTCGGTGATGTAGCGCACGCCGTCCAGTGTCACCAGGCTCAAGCGATGGGTGCGAGCGGTCCATGCGCCTTCGGGCTGGCCCATGACCACGCGACCGCTGATGCCACGCGCGTCGAATCCCAGTTCCTGAAGCAAAATCAGGTACAGATAGTTGAGTTCGTAGCAGTATCCGCCTCGCCCGTTGTGCAGGACTTTCTGCTCGATCGACGGCAAGTCGATCAGCACGGGTTCGCCCGACAGTGTGGTGAGGTTTTCAAACGGGAAAGCACCGGTGTGGCGCAATTGAAGCTGCTGCAAGGTTTCCAGGGTCGGTGCCGGAGGCGCATCGAAGCCCAGGCGCCGCAGGTACAGCGCACGGTCGGTCAGGCGTGGCTCGCTCATCGTTCAGTCCTTTTGCACGGCGGCTGCGGATCGTTCCGCCAATGGCCGCTATGTATAAGGGATGAACCGTTGCGCACGACAATTGATTTAGCCAATGGCCCAGCGAAAACAATCAACGGCGTTTGCGCGAGTCCAGTTGAATCCAGGTTGGCGCATGGTCGCTGGCATGCGGTTCGTTGCGTACCCAGGCGTCGACACCAGCGTCCTGCAAGTAAGGGCTCAAGGCCGGATTGAGCAATAGGTGATCGATGCGCAACCCGGAATTTTTCTGCCAGTGCTGACGAAAATAATCCCAGAAGGTGTAGAGCCGATCCTCGGGATACAAGTGGCGCAGTGAGTCGGTCCAGCCCTGATCCAGCAAACGTTGATAACACGCGCGGCTCTCGGGTTGCAGCAAGGCGTCCTTGAGCCAGGAGCGCGGGTTGTAGATGTCCTGGTCGGTAGGAACCACGTTGTAGTCACCGGCCAGCACCACCGGGTGATCGCTACCCTGCAACGTCTGCGCATGGCGAATCAGTCGCTCGAACCAGGCCAGTTTGTAGTCGAATTTCGGCCCCGGCTGCGGGTTGCCATTGGGCAGGTACAGGCAACCCACCAGCACGCCATGCACGGCGGCTTCGATGTAGCGACTGTGGCTGTCGCCCTCATCGCCTGGCAACCCTCGCCGACTCTCCAGCGGCTGCGCATCTCGCGCCAGAATCGCCACCCCGTTCCATGACGCCTGCCCCTGCCAGATCGCACCGTAGCCGATGGCCTCAAGCTCGGCGGCGGGAAAGGCGCTGTCGACCGATTTGAGCTCCTGCAGACAGGCGATGTCCGGTTTCTCGCGTTCAAGCCAGGCCAGCAGGTTCGGCAACCGGGCACGCATGCCGTTGACGTTGAAGGTCGCAATTCGCAGCTTTTTCATGACCACCGTTCCGTTTGGCGGGGTGTGAAAACTGTGACCTCAGTGCCCGACCGTGGTTGCGTCGGCCACAGGGTTTTATGGGTTGCCGCAAATATGCCACTCGTCATCCAGCCGGCACCAACCACCCCGGCCTTCACACCAACATCAGGTAACGACTCACCTTTGGAGACGTACCATGATGAACATCAAAATTACCTCCCTGCTGATGGCGGGATTGCTGTCTACGGCGTCGTTAGCCACCTACGCAGCCTCCAGCGATGGCGCTGATGCGACGGGCACCAAATCCGGTGCAACCAGCGGCCCTGTCATGCCACCCGACAATACCCCCGCCGCGCCTTCAGGCGGAAATGCCGGGGATGGCGGCGCGACGGGATCTTCCAGCGGCAGTGCGGGTGGTGCAGGCGGAAACAGTGGCTCGGGCGCAGGTGGCGGCACCGGTTCGGCGGGTGGTGGAACCGGCGGTGCTGGCGGCGGGACGGGCAGCTGAACGCGTAAAGGCAGCCGATGGTGAGCATCGTTGGCTGCCTTTCACTGCCTGAGTTTTACATCTGTTTGACCGGAGGCGGGTTCCACTTGCCGTTCATTGCTTCGGCCTTCGGCCCATACAGGCGCATGGTCAGGTTGAACGGGCCTTTGGGCGCCGGCAGCCAATTGGCTTCCAGCTCCTTGCCGGGGCTTTCATTCTGGAAATACAGATCAAGCGATCCATCCGCATTGGTCTTGAACGGCATCCAGCTGCTGACCGCGAATCGATCCAGTTTATTACCAACCTGGAAACCTTCAGGGTCGTACAGCGTGATTGACCAGAACGCATTCACCGGCGGCTGTTGCCCTTTGTCGAAATGCAGCACGTATTTATTCACGCCATCGAGCGCCTTGCCGTTTGAGTCGCCCACGTTCAACGGATAAATCGCATCCTCGGGCAGGTTGGCGCCAAGCCCTACCTGGGCAACGATCGCGCGCTTGAGGTAATAGTTGCCGTAGACCCCCATGGTGTCTGTGTTCATCGACCAGCCGTTCTCCACCCGCGCCAGCGTCGGTAACTTCCAAGCCATCAGCGCTTGCGCGTCCTTGGGCACCGTTGCAAGCGCCGCTTTTACATCAGGGTCCAACGCATCCAGGTTGAATGGCTTGCCCGGCTCGATCCCGATGCGCTTGATCTGCGCCAGCATCGGCTGATCGGTGATGTGCGGCGGGTTCACTTTCAGCAGTTCGGCGGCGTAGGCGAAGTAGTCGCCGGCCGACATCGTGTCGACTTGGACTTTCGGCGGGGTTTTCATATCCACGGCCGGGTCGATTTTCACACTGACCGCTTCAGCTTCTTTGCCCAACCGCGACAACGGCGTCACGGTGTAGCCCGCCTGAATCTTGTGCACCGCCGCGTAGTCTGCCGCGCCATCAGTCTTGGTGCGGCCGATGATCCAGACAAAGGGAGTTGGCGCCGGCAGCTGACTCATCCCTGCCGGCACGGTGCCGGTCCAGCCCGGTGGAGTGACCAGAAATTGCGCCGCGTCGGTGCCGGTGGTGCGCCAGCCCGGCGAGGCGAACACGTCGCTCCACATGTCGAGCATCGGCAGCAAATAGAAACGCCCGGCGGTGTCCGGCGCGGCGATTACCAGCGGTTCTTTGGTCAAGTCGAGCCAGGCAATGGAATACAACGTGTCGAAGTTGGAGCGCACCACGCCTTTGAAATCTGCTGGTGGATACTGCGGCACGCTCACAAACATGTTCATCGGGCCTTTACCGAATTCCTTGCCCGGCTCGATGTTGGTGAATTGCTGGCGGGTGATGTCCATGGTCAGCAGCGGATAGAAATAAACGTAGGCATCCACGCCGATCGCATGAGCCTCGTCGGCAGTGATTTTCGATTGCGCGTGACTGGTCAGCGGAAAAACGGCGGAGGCTGCAACGGTTAGAGCAACGGCTGTCAATGCTTGGGTTATCGGCATGTTGGCGATCATCCGTGCGTAAGGGAGATCTGCCGGGTTCGGCAGAGCTTACGGAACTCTAGACGATCAACAGGACAACTTTTGACAGGCGGACAGCCGGGCCGTTTGTGGTGTTTCGAGGGTGATACAACCCGGCGAAACGCTTCAACGATCCGAGCGCATCAGCGCCGGGACGCCGCCCTCCATCGACAGCACGGCCGAGCGATTACGCCCCGAATGCTTGGCCTGGTACAGCGCCGCGTCCGCACGCTGGATAAACACTTCCATGCTGTCGCGCCCCGTCGGTATAAACGAATAACAGCCGAGGCTGACCGTGACGTATCCGGTGGGCGAACCGCTGTGGCTGATGTTCTTGTCCATGACGCTGCGGCGGATATGTTCCGCGATCGTCATGGCGCCATGAATGTCGGTATCGGGCAGCAACACCGCAAACTCTTCGCCGCCGTAACGCACCGCCAGATCGGCCTTGCGATGGCAGCAAGCTTTTACCGCCCGCGCCACCTCAGCCAGGCAGTGATCCCCCACCACATGACCGTAAGTGTCGTTGTAGCACTTGAAATAATCGATATCGAGCATGATCAGGCTCAGCGCACTGTGCTGGCGTGCGCCGCGTCCGAACTCGATATCCAGCGCCCGCTCGAATAATCGCCGGTTGGCCAGACCGGTCAGGCTGTCGTGGGTGGCGATCAACTCCAGCGCTTCCTGGGCCTTGCGCAGATCCGCCTCGACCCGTTCGCCGACGCGCACCTGACGGATGAATACCCAACCGAACAGGCCCACGCCGAGCATCACCAGCGCGACGATGGCACTGGAGCGAAACGCGGTGTCGTACCATCCCGCCAAAATCGAGTCCCGGGACGATGCCGCCGAGACCACCAGTGGGTAAGCCTCCAGTTGCCGGTAGCCATACAAACGGACAACGCCATCCATCACCGAGGTGAACATCGCGTTGCCTGAAGGCGCTCGCGGCAGCAGGTTCTGAAAGATTTCGCCCTGGGCCAACGACGTGCCGATCTGCGACTCCATGAATGGCCGGCGCGCCAGCAACGTTCCATCGGTCAAACCGAGGAACATCGAGCCGTTGTCGTCGATGTCGAAGCTTTTGAAGAACTGGTCGAAGTAGGACATTTTGATCCCGGCCAGTAACACGCCCTGGAACTGGCCGTTCTTGTCGTTCACCCGTTTGGAAACCGGAATGATCCACTCGCCATTTTCCCGGCTGCGAATCGCCGGGCCGATGTGCGCCACGGACGACACGTTTTGCTGGTGAAACTTGAAGTACTCCCGATCCGCCACGCCCGGGCCCCGAGGCAGATTTTCGAATGAGGTCACGACCCACTGGCCTTTCTGATCGAACAGCAGGATGCCGTGCAATTGATTCAGCGCCTGCACCCGTCGGGCGAAAGTACTCTGCAAGCGAGCTCTCAGGGAGGGAGCGAATCCATCGACCTGAATCCAGTCCACCAGACTGGTCAGCACCAGATCGGCCTGCATGAACGTGTCTTCGGCTTGCTGCGCCATGGCCCGCGTCAGGTTCGACGAGGCGACCTGGGCCTGGCTCAAGGCATGCCGCCGGGATTGCTCCAGTTGCAGATAAAGCAACGCGCACAGGCACAAGCACACCGTGGCAATGAACAATACCGCTGCCTTGCGCAACGGTATGCGTTTCAATGCGACGCCAGGGGCGTGGTGTGGGTCGTACTGGCGTGTAGGCAAAAAGCGCATCCTGGAAGGGCAAGGCATGGGCGGTGGCCCAAATCCCCTGGTTTTGTGCGCCAAGTCTACGGGGTTAGTACCAACAAATGGCAGCCATATGTCACGTGGTCGCCATCCGCCTCAACCGTCAGAACGCTGCAACCGCCGCATCGCACTATGCAGATGCGCCCGCGCACTTTCGGCATCACCCAAGCGCATCTGTTCATAGGCGCGCTGGGCGATGTCATGGGGCACCGGCAGAAGTTCTCGCTGGGTCGCCATTGCCATCAACTGGACCTGGGCGGCACGCTCCAGGTAATACAGATCGTCCCAGGCTTCGGCGATGGTGGAACCGGCCACGATCACCCCGTGATTCTTCAAGAACAGGATGTCGGCGTTGCCCATTACACTGGCAATGCGATCGCCTTCGGACTCATCCAGCGCCAGGCCGTTGTAGTGTTCGTCCACCGCTGTGCGCCCGTAAAATTTTAACGCCGTCTGCCCCAGCCACAACAGCGGTGGACCTTGCAGCAGGCATAGCGCGGTGGCGTGCGGCATGTGCGTGTGGAACGCCACTTTCACGCGCGGCAACTGTTTATGAAGCCGCGCATGAATATAGAACGCCGTCGCTTCCGGCAGACCTTCGCCCTGAACCACATGGCCGTGGAAATCGCAGACCAGCAGCTTGTCAGCCGTGACTTCTTCGAAGGCGTAGCCGTAAGGGTTCACAAAAAACAGATCGTCGCGCCCCGGCACCATGGCCGAAAAATGATTGCAGATGCCCTCCTCCAGACCATGACGCGCCGCCAGTTGAAAACACGCCGCCAACTCCGTGCGAGCGGTGATGACAGCAGACGAATCCAGATCGAGGTCGGCGTAAATCGAGGGACGGAAACTGCCTGCAAGAGTGTGAGCCATGGCGATGCCTCCGGGGGTTACCAGCCAAGGGACGTGAACAAAGGCACGACCTGATCCAGCGTGTTCAATATCGCATCGGGTCGGTAGTCCGGCAGTAATTGCCGACCGGTGCCACGGTCGATCCATACGCAACGAAAGTGCATGTCCCGGGCGGCGGTGTGGTCCAGTGTCGGGCTGGCGCAGATATGCACCACTTGGTCGCGGGTGACGCCGAGTTGTTCGTGCGCATAGTCGAACAATCGCGGATCGGGTTTGTAGGCGCCGGCCTGTTGGGCCGTGATGACCCTGTCGATATGCCCGCCCAGTTGCGCGACATTGCCGGCAATGATGTCGTCGTCGGTGTTGGAGACGATGCACAGCTTGAAGCCCATTTCCTTGAGTTGCGCGAGGGTCGCGATCACCTCGGGAAACGGCGGCATCCGCGGAATCGCCGCGGCTAGGCGCTGACTGTCTTCAGGCGCGCTGGCCAGGCCAAGCTCTTCCAGAGCCAGATGCAAACCGAGGGTGCTCAACTGACGGAACGAGCGATGCGGCGGAATCTGCTCCAGCCGATGCTCGTGCCGGTCGTAGACCTCGATCAGGCGCTCGACCTCCACGCTGTGCTTGCCCTTTTCGCGCAAAATCTCGGCCACCACGGCTTTCAAACCTTCATCCCATTGAATCAGCGTGCCGTAGCAATCGAAGGTCAGCCATTCGGGGCGCGGGGTGTTTTTAAGGGGCATGGCAGCATCCTCTGAAGTGTGGCTTTCAGGTTATGCGTCAACAGTGATAGTGTGAAATTAAATTAGTACCTGATCGTCAGTTGCAAAACGAATATCAAAGGTGTCCGCGATGCTCGATCTCGAACTGCTCAAAACCTTCGTCTGTGTGGTCGATGAAGGCAGCTTTACCCGCGCGGCCGAGCGCGTGCACCGGACTCAATCCACCGTGAGCCAACAGGTGCGCAAACTCGAAGAACTGGTCGGGCATTCATTGCTGATGCGCGATCGCACGGGGCAAAACATCAGCCTCACCGAGCACGGCGAAATGCTGATTCACTATGCGCGTCGCTTGCTGGCGTTGTCCTCGGAGGCCGTAGAAGCGCTGGCCAGCGACGTCGACCTGGAAATTCTGCGCATCGGCGTGCCGGAAGATTTCGACGCCCGGCGCATGGCGATGATCCTCGCCGGCTTCAACCGCGAAAAACCCCAGGCGCGCCTCGAGACCGTCAGCGGCATGAGTACCGACCTCAAGCAGAAACTCGCCAGCGGTGACATCGACATTGCGCTGGTCAAACGCGAGCCGGACAGCGGTCCGTGTTGGGCCGCCTGGCCGGAAGCGCTGGTGTGGGTCAAAGGTGCACAGACCGACCCGGCCAACGGCGTATTGCCGCTGGCGCTGTTTCCTCAAGGCTGCATTTATCGACAGCGGGCCATCCGCCTGCTGGACGTGGCGCAACGGCCGTGGCGGGTCGCGTTTGGCAGTCACAGCCTGACCGGGATTCAAGCGGCGGTAGCCTGCGGATTGGGTATTTCGGTATTACCTGCTTCAGCGGTGCTGCCCGAGCACAGCATTTGTACCGACCTGCCGCCATTGCCACCCACAGAGGTGGCACTGATCAGCCGCGAGGGCGCACTGAGCGGATTGCAACGAGCACTGGTGGAGTTTCTGCGGGTGGAGTTGAGTCAGGTTTGATCGTCAGATCAGCCGCTCGAGTTCATCCAGCGTCACGCGTGGGACGAGTTCGACAGGAATCTTCGAAGTGCTGGACACGTTGTAAACCCGAAAATCCGCATTCACGACGCTTTTCGCCAGGATCGCGAAAGACGGCAGGATTCTCTTATGAAAATGATCGTCGAGTACGCAGGGAGAAATGAACGTTCCGGGTGTTTCGTAAAAGCGACTCACCGATGGGTCCAGATCGACACCGACCAGAAACACCTTGGTAAACCCCAAGTGATAGGCAAGCTGTATGGCCAGGTAGGCCACCGTCCGCGCATCAAAAAAGCCGCGTTTGAGGTTCTTGCTGAAGCCAAGGGTTTTATTGCGACCATTGCCGATCTTGCGATTTCTCACCAGTTCCTTATCCGTCCTGAACAGGTCACGCCAGGAAAGTCTTGGTGCTCGCCTCAAAAAATACAGATCCCCCTGAGGCTTGAACGAAGTGTGCCAGATATGATTTTCCCATAACGCCACCCGCTCGCTCAGGTGCATGGCTTTTGTAAAGAGTTCGGGTTGCTGCTCGGAAAAACCCTGATCGGTGCACACATAAAAAAATGGACTGATGCCTGTCCCGATAAATTTCGAAATGGCGCCGTTCATGGTAATCATTGGAACGTCTGCGTACTTGTGCAGCGGAAAGTCTTTGGCGGAAGCCCCCGAGGCAATGATCAGTACTGAACCTTTTTGAGAGTTGCGACAATCATCCAGGTCTCGCACTTGGAGTGGCCCGGTAGTGAGTGGAGCTTTTCTCTGCGCAACATCCATTAATGAATTCCCTATCCATGTCGGTCGATCGATGATCTCTGACCCGTTTTCAGAACAATAGTTTTGCTCTGAAAACGCATTCCGCCGCTCCCTTGCTACGGCTTGCTCTGTCCTGTTACGACCAGCGTGCTTTCTCCCCCCGGCAATTCCAATGCGGGCAGTTTTGAAGGCAGGTTCAATTGTCGCAGTACCGGAGAATCGTAGCCGTAAACGTCAGGCTTGAACGTCACCCTTCCCTCTTTGCTCAAGTCGACTGTCCAGTACGCCAGCAGCACCGGAATCTTGACCGGAAGCTTGATGTTTTCGGTCTTGCCGTTGGCCAACTGCTTTTGAATGCCCTCGCTGTTCCAGCGCACCGGATCGTTGAACAGCAGCTCGACCAACTGCAGCGGATTTTCCACCCGGATGCAGCCGGAACTGGTGGCGCGCATGGACTTGGCGAACAACTCGCGGTGCGGCGTGTCGTGCAGATAAATCGCATAGTCGTTGGGGAAACGAATGACCACCTGCCCTAACGAGTTCTCGGGGCCGGCATCCTGACGCAGCGTGATGCCGCGCGCGTTGTACCAGTCGATACCCGACGGATCGAGCACATGTCCATCCCGGTCCAGGGCTCTGATCCGGTTGGCGGCCAGATAATCCGGATTCTGCTGAATCTTGGGCAGCATGTCCTTGACCAGAATCGTCGGCGGCACGGTCCAGGTGGGATTGAACGTGATGTAGGTAATTTCGGACTGAAACACCGGCGTACTGCGAAACGGCTTGCCGACCTGTACCCGGGAACGCCAGATCGGCTGGCCGTCGCGATACAGCGCGACCTTGTACCCGGCGATGTCGACCACGACAAAAGTGCCCTGGAGTTTGTAAAGCAGCCAACGAGCCCGCTCCATGTTCACCCGGACCTGATCGATCCGCGCATCAACGGGCACATTCAACGCCGCCAGGGTCGCCGCCCCCGCCACGCCATCCGCGCCAAGGTATTGCTCGGTCTGATACTTCTTCACTGCCGCGATGACACTGTCGTCGTAATCGTTTCGATTGCTCTTCGGGGCCGCCAGGTATCCACCAGCCGTCAAACGGGCACGCAATTGTGCGACTGCCGTCCCGGTCATTCCCGGCTTGAGCGACTGCCCTTCGGTAACTTTCGGCCAACCGCCGGCATCGCGCACCTGACGCAACTGCGCCAAAGCCTCTCGCATGCTGCGGTAAACCGCTTCCTGCGGCGGTGCCTGAGCGAACCCGCGTGCCACGTCGTGATCGTCGAGCGCGGTAAAGAAACTGTTCACGTCCTCACGGGGGTCAACGCCGACCGGGTCGAAATTCCAGTGAAAATCCAGTCGCGACGGATCAACTTTGCCGCGTCGTAATTGCAGCAGCGCAGCGATGTAGGTGCGGGTCAGCGCGATATCGAAGGCTGCCGATTGCGTCGGTGTCGGCGCGGTGGCCTGCATCGTCAATTGCGCCTGGGCCAACTCGTCAATCCGATAGTCCTCAGGGATCAGGCCATCGATTTTCGTGTCATTCAGGCTTTTGAGCAACTGGGTGACATCGCGTCCGTTGGTCCACGCCGCGCGATAATTACGGTGCGAGTAAAAATCCATGACCACCCGGCTGATATCCACCCGCTGATGCTTGCGCGCAGTGAGCAACGGTGGAAACGCCGATTTCAGCGGTTCGAGCACTGCCTGGATCGCTTGACCGACGACATCATCGGGCGCCGCAGACAAAACGGTCGTTTCAGGAGATACCGGCACGATCGGCGAACTTTCACCAAAAGCAGTGCCGCTGATCAGAAAGACCATAAAAAATACGCGGCTTATGACGAATAACCTTGTTAATTGCCCCATGGATAATCCTTAATCTCCCGCAAATCAAAAGGCTAGCGTTCCACTCGCTGCTAGACTCGATATATTCCTGATGAGACTTACCTTATGCCGTTACAACGCTTTGGCTTTCTACTTACAGCGCTGCTGTTGACGTCGGTCTGCATACCCGCAGCCTACGCCGATTCGCTGGAAGTCGCGCTGGCCAAAGCCGCTCCGAAAGCCAATGCAAAAGTCATCGCCCTGGCTGTACGCGCCACCCAGTGCACTCGCGCCCAAGGCGCAGTCCCGGCACAGAGACTAGCAGTGATCGATTATTCCCTGCCCTCGACTGAACAACGGCTGTGGGTTTTCGACTTGAAAAAGCGCAAATTGCTCTTTCACGAACTCGTCGCCCATGGCCGCAACAGCGGCGAAAACATGGCCACCTGGTTCTCCAACCAGAACGAAAGTTTCGCCACCAGTATCGGTTTGTTCCGCACGCAAGAAAGCTACCGCGGCCAGAACGGCTATTCATTGCGCATGGAAGGCCTGGAGCCGGGCTTCAACGATAACGCTTTTGACCGGGCAATCGTCATTCACGGCGCACCGTACGTCAGTCCCGTGCTCGCACGCGCCAATGGCCGTATCGGCAGAAGCCTCGGCTGCCCGGCAGTCCGGCCGGCGATTGCACATCGGCTGATCGACTCGATGAAGGATGGCCAACTGCTGTTTTCCTACTATCCGGATCAGCGCTGGCTGAAGTCGTCTTCGTACATTAATTGCGGTGGCGGCACCGTGGCGTCGTCCGATAAGCCTACTAAACGCCAGTAACCACCACCCTACCTGTCAAAACTGTAATCCCCGCCTCAGCCTGCTGAAAGCCACCGCCCGTTAGCCTCGTCGACAAGTTCACCAGGCTGACGGACGGGATAATCGGCATGCACTCCAACACTTCACGACGCACCTTCGTCAAAGGCCTGGCCGCCGGCGGCTTGCTGGGCGGCCTCGGGTTATGGCGACCGCCGGTCTGGGCCGTCAGCAGCCCCGGCCAACCGCAAGTGCTGACGGGCAGCGACTTCGAGCTGTTCATCGGCGAAACCCCGGTCAACTTTACCGGCAACCCGCGCACTGCGATGACCATCAATGGCAGCCTTCCCGGCCCGCTCCTGCGCTGGCGCGAAGGCGATACGGTCACGCTGCGGGTGAAGAACGCACTCAAGGACAGCACCTCCATTCACTGGCACGGCATTCTGCTGCCGGCAAACATGGACGGTGTGCCGGGCTTGAGTTTCAAAGGCATCGAACCGGGCGGCCAGTACGTCTACCAATTCAAGGTCCGGCAAAACGGCACCTACTGGTATCACAGCCATTCGGGGTTGCAGGAACAGGCCGGCGTCTACGGGCCGCTGGTGATCGACGCCAGGGAGCCGGAGCCGTTCCAGTACGACCGCGATTACGTGGTGATGCTCACCGACTGGACCGACGAAGACCCGGCCAGCCTGATGAAGACCCTGAAAAAACAGTCCGATTACTACAACTACAACAAGCGCACCGTGGGCGATTTCATCGACGACGTCAGCGAGAAAGGCTGGGGCGCGACGGTCGCCGATCGCAAGATGTGGGCGGAAATGAAGATGAATCCCACCGACCTGGCCGATGTCAGCGGCGCCACCTACACCTACTTGATGAACGGCCAGGCGCCGGACGCCAACTGGACCGGCGTGTTCCGCCCCGGTGAAAAGCTGCGACTGCGCTTCATCAACGGCTCGGCCATGACCTACTTCGATATGCGCATTCCGGGCCTGAAAATGACCGTGGTCGCCGCCGATGGTCTTCACGTAAAACCGGTAACTGTCGACGAATTCCGCATCGCCGTGGCGGAAACCTTCGACGTGATTGTCGAGCCGAGCGAAGCCGCCTACACCCTGTTCGCCCAATCGATGGACCGCACCGGTTATGCCCGCGGCACTCTCGCGTTGGGATCCGGATTGTCGGCGCCAGTGCCATCGCTGGACCCGCGTCCGCTGGTCACCATGGATGACATGGGCATGGGCGGCATGGATCACGGCAGCATGGCCGGCATGGACCATAGCAACATGGCCATGCCCGGCATGCAGTCCCATCCAGATTCGGAAAACGACAACCCGTTGGTAGACATGCAAGCCATGTCCACCTCACCCAAACTCGACGACCCCGGCCTCGGCCTGCGCAACAACGGCCGCCGAGTCCTGACCTACTCCGACCTGCGAAGCACCTTCGAAGACCCGGACGGGCGCGAACCGGGCCGCACCCTCGAACTGCACCTCACCGGTCACATGGAGAAATTCGCCTGGTCGTTCAACGGCATTAAGTTCTCCGACGCCGAGCCGCTGCGCCTCAAGTATGGCGAGCGCGTCCGCGTGGTGCTGGTGAACGACACGATGATGACGCACCCCATCCACCTGCACGGCATGTGGAGCGATCTCGAAGACGAGAACGGGGCATTCATGGTGCGCAAACACACCATCGACATGCCACCGGGCTCGCGCCGCAGCTATCGGGTTACCGCCGACGCGCTCGGTCGCTGGGCCTATCACTGCCATCTCCTGTACCACATGGAAATGGGCATGTTCCGTGAAGTTCGCGTGGAAGAATGAGGCGCCAACCATGATCAGATTCACCTCCGTTGCCATGGCCCTCCTCTCCGGCCTGCCGTTTTCTTTCGCCATCGCAGCCACTGACGACATGCAGGGCATGGATCACAGCCAGATGACTGGAATGGACCATGGCCAGATGCAAAGCATGGACGAAGGCCAGATGCAGCCCGCGGCGCCGACTGAAAGTCGTACGCCGATTCCACCGTTGACCGATGCGGACCGAGCCGCCATTTATGTCGACCCGGCCGGGCACCGTGTGCATGACAGCGCACTCAACTCATTCTTTCTCGCCGACAAGCTCGAATGGCAGGACGCCGACGACGGCAGCACCCTGGCCTGGGATTTGTCCGGCTGGATCGGCGGCGACATCGATCGCCTGTGGATGCGCTCTGAAGGCGAGCGCACCAACGGCAAGACTGAAGACGCCGAAATCCAGGCACTGTGGGGCCACGCGATCAGCCCATGGTGGGACGTGGTCAGCGGCATTCGTCAGGACTTCAAACCCGGCGCACCGCAGACCTGGGCCGCGTTCGGCGTGCAAGGCATGGCGCTGTACAACTTCGAAGCCGAGGCCACGGCCTTCATCGGCGAAGGCGGCCAGAGCGCCGCGCGACTGGAGGGCGACTACGACATCCTGCTGGCCAACCGACTCATCCTGCAGCCCACCGCCGAGCTCAACTTCTACGGCAAAAACGATCCACAACGGGGGATCGGCTCCGGCCTGTCCAACAGCGAAGCCGGCCTGCGCCTGCGCTACGAAATCCGCCGGGAATTTGCGCCGTACATTGGCGTGACCTGGAACCGCACCTACGGCAAAACCGCCGATTACGCCGCCGCAGAAGGCGAGGACCGCAGCGAGACGCGCCTGGTTCTCGGCGTGCGGATGTGGTTCTGAACCCGTTAACCCAACACTAAAAAACAGCCGCATTGAGCGGCAAGAGGCCTTGCATGCGCACCATCAAAATCACTGTTATCGCTATGTTGTTGTCTACCGGGCTGCTGCTGAGCAGTCTCGCTCAAGCACATCCGAAGCTGCTGTCCTCCAACCCCACCGAAGGTGCGCAGGGTGCAGCACCGGGCACCATCGAACTGCACTTTTCCGAAAACCTGGTGACGCAATTTTCCGGTGCAAAACTGGTCATGACCGAAATGCCCGGCATGGCCCACTCGCCCATGCCCATGAAAGCCAAAGTCAGCGGCGGCAGCGATCCAAAAACCATGCTCATCACCCCGCTATCGCCTCTGCCCGCCGGCACCTACAAAGTGGAGTGGCGCGCCGTGTCGTCGGACACCCACCCGATCACCGGCAACGTTACTTTCAAAGTGAAGTGAGTGATGAGCGACTCGGCCAACATCGTCCTGCGATTTTCGTTGTATGTGGATTTGCTGCTGTTGTTTGGCGTGGCGTTGTTTGGGCTGTACAGCCTCAGGGGGCCGGAGCGGGTTTCAGGGGTGGTGCTGCCGTTTCGATCATTGCTGGGGGCGACGACCGTGCTCGCAATGGTGCTATCCGTCGTTGGCATGCTGCTGATGGTCAGCAACATGAGCGGGGAGTCGAACCTTGCCGAGCTGCGTCCGCATATTGAAATGATGGTGTTGGAAACGGACGCAGGCTCGGCCTGGACGATTCGGATCATCGCGCTGCTCGTCGCTGGGCTGGCGATGCTGATCCACCCTCGCGCTCCGACTGTTGGATTAGTGCTGACGGCTTTTGCTGGCGGTGTCGCCCTCGCCTCTCTGGCGTGGACTGGCCATGGCGCCATGGATGAAGGCATCTGGCATTTCACCGCGGACATTTTGCACCTGCTGGCCGCGGGCGCCTGGCTGGGTGCGCTGGTCGCGTTTGCCTTGATGTCACAAACCCACGTCTTGCAAACCGAGAAGCACATCCGTCTGCTGACCCGCGCCGTCAGCCGGTTTGAATCAGTGGGCGCACTGATTGTGGCGGTCATCGCAGTGACCGGTGTCGTGAACTACCTCTTCATCGCCGGGGCGAAAGTCGACGAAGTATTTCTCAGCGCCTACGGGATTTTGCTGTTTATCAAAGTCGCGCTGTTTGCCGGCATGCTCGTACTCGCCGCGCTGAACCGCTTCCACTTGGGACCGTTTCTGGAGCGGTCATTGCGCGATGGTCAACACCGAGTCGCGGCGAATGCGTTACGTCGCAGCGTGATGATGGAACTGGTTGCAGCGGTTTTGATTGTCGGATTGGTGGCGTGGCTGGGGACACTAAGTCCGGAGATGGACGGACAGTAGTGCTCGCTCACTTTTGAGTCCCTGAAAGTTTTCACTACACTCCCTCCTCCAAGCCACACCATCACAAAAGCCCGATAACAATGAAAAAAATCAGAAGCACATTGATGCTCGGCGGCCTGCTCGCCCTGTCGTTTGGCGCCCAGGCTCAGGAAAGCGCATCGCATCTGGACAGTGTCATTCAACAAGGTCAACTGCGCGTTTGCACCACGGGTGACTACAAGCCCTACACCTTCAAAGCCGAAGACGGCAAGTATTCCGGCATCGATATCTCGATGGCCCGCGCCCTGGCCGACAGTCTTGGCGTCAAGGTGGAATGGGTGCCGACCACTTGGAAAACCCTGATGCCCGACATGCTCGCGGGCAAGTGTGACATCGCTATGGGCGGCATCTCGGTCACTCTGGAACGGCAGAAAAAGGCGTTTTTCAGCACCACCCTGGACGTCGACGGCAAAATCCCGCTGGTGCGTTGCGAAAACCAGGCGCTGTACCAGACCATCGACCAGATCAACCAACCCTCGGTACGCCTGGTCGAACCGGCCGGCGGCACCAATGAAGCCTTCGTCCACGCCTTCCTGCCCAAGGCACAATTGCAACTGCACGACAACGTGACCATTTTTCAGGAACTGCTCGACAAGAAAGCCGACGTGATGATCACGGATGCGTCGGAAGCGCTGTACCAGCAGAAGCAAAAACCTGGGCTGTGTGCAGTCAATCCGACGCAATACATGCAATACGGCGAGAAGGCCTATCTGCTGCCTCGGGATGACATGACCTGGAAGTTGTATGTCGATCAGTGGCTGCATTTGGCCAAGGTGACGGGTAACTACCAGAAAGTGCTGGGACAGTGGTTGGCGGTGCCTGACGCTAAATAATCAGGCATTGTTGCGAGCAGCAAAAAGGCGCCCCTCTTCAGGAGCGCCTTTTTTGTTTTCGTTCGGGACTCAGTCGTCGTGCAACAGGCCGGAACTGTAATCACCGAAGCTGTTGCCGAGCGCACTGCCATGGAAATTCAGTTTATTGGGGTTGTTATTGGTCGGCCCCGGTCCGAATCCATTAGACAATTGGGCGTCATCCGCATAACGGTGATCGGTACTCACACCCGAACAGGCGCTCAACAGCACAGCACAGGCGATCAACGCGAATTTGATGAGGTTTGAGAGCATTTTTATTGTTCCTGTGGGTGGGGGCGCGTTGGCTTGATCCTGTGCACTCATCGTAGGCCTCTGGTCAGGCGGAGATTATGAAACTTTGCAGGGCGACAGCGTTGGTTCAGGTAGGAAGGCTTCTGAAATCAATCGCGCGATCAATGTCCCTGGACCCGTCCAAACCCCACAAGTCCAATCCTGTTAAACTCCCCCACCTCCCAGCCTCACCGATTCCAGATCCCCAATGTCCGTAGCTACCGCAACACCTGCCCTGCTGTCCCGTCGGTTCTCCGTCGCGCCCATGATGGATTGGACCGACCGCCATTGCCGCTTTTTCCTGCGCTTGCTGTCGAAAAACGCCCTGCTCTATACCGAAATGGTCACCACCGGTGCCCTGCTCAATGGCGATCACGAGCGTTTCCTGCGCCATGACGAGACCGAGCATCCGCTCGCCTTGCAGCTTGGTGGCAGCGTCCCGCTGGACCTGGCCGCGTGTGCACGCATGGCTCAGGAGCACGGCTACGACGAGGTGAACCTGAATGTCGGTTGCCCGAGTGATCGGGTGCAGAACAACATGATCGGCGCGTGCCTGATGGGGCATCCGCAGTTGGTGGCCGATTGTGTGAAGGCAATGCGCGATGCGGTGTCGATTCCGGTGACGGTGAAGCACCGCATCGGCATCAATGGGCGTGACAGCTACGAGGAGTTGTGTGATTTCGTCGGCACGGTTCGCGAGGCCGGGTGCACGAGTTTTACCGTGCATGCGCGGATCGCGATTCTGGAGGGGTTGTCGCCGAAGGAGAACCGTGACATTCCACCGCTGCGTTATGACGTGGCGGCGCGGTTGAAGGCGGATTTTCCGGAGCTGGAGATTATTCTCAACGGCGGGATCAAGACGCTGGAAGCCTGCCATGAGCATTTGCAGACGTTCGACGGCGTGATGCTCGGCCGCGAGGCCTATCACAATCCCTATGTAATGGCCGAGGTGGATCAGCAATTGTTCGGCAGCACAGCGCCGGTGATCACTCGCGCCGAAACACTGGCGCAATTGCGGCCTTACATCGCCGCGCACATCGCTGCGGGCGGCTCGATGCACCACATCACGCGACACGTGTTGGGGCTGGGCACCGGGTTTCCGGGGGCGCGCAAGTTTCGGCAGCTGTTGTCGGTGGATATCCACAAGGCCAAAGATCCGTTGGCCTTGCTGGATCAGGCGGCGCAGTTGCTTGAAGGGCGTTAAGCGCTGATTGAGCACCAGGTTGCAGCTCACGCAACCTGGTGCCGGTGTTCAGAGCGCCGCCGCTTCAGTCCAGTTGACCCAGCCGAATACCCACGTCGCCAGAATCAGCAAGCCGAAAACAATTCGATACCAGGCGAATGCGGCGTAGCTGTGGCTGGCGATGAACTTCAGTAAGCCGCGTACCGCGAGCATGGCGAACACGAACGCCGTCACGAAGCCCAAGGCGAAGACCGGCAAGTCGCCGGCCTGGAACAGGTCCCGGTATTTATACCCGGAATAAACGGCGGCGCCGACCATGGTTGGCATCGCCAGAAAGAACGAGAACTCAGTCGCAGCCTTGCGTGACAGACCAAACAGCAGCCCCCCGATAATGGTCGATCCAGAGCGCGAAGTGCCCGGTATCATCGCCAGGCATTGCGCAAAACCGACTTTGAGGGCGTCGGTCCAGCGCATATCGTCGACGTGGTCGACGTACACCACATGGTCGCGGCGCTCAGCCCACAACATGACGATGCCACCCAAGACCAGCGCCACCGCTACAGTTATCGGGTTGAACAGGTATTCGTGAATTTTATCGGCGAACAGTACCCCGAGAACAACGGCAGGCATAAATCCAATCAATAGATTCAAGGTAAACCGTTGCGCATTACGCTGGGTCGGCAATCCACTGACGATTTCGAGAATCTTGCGCCGGAACTCCCAGACGACGGCCAGGATCGCCCCTAGTTGGATAATGATGTTAAACGCCATTGCTCGCTCACCGCCGAAATCGAGCAAGTCCGCGACAATAATCTGGTGCCCGGTACTTGATATGGGAAGAAACTCCGTGAGTCCCTCGACTGCCCCTAAAATCAAAACCGTTACCGTAGTCCAAAAATCCATTAACCCCCCGTGTAGACCCTCGCGACTCTCGCGTGCAAGGTCTGTTGACCATTCGAACATTAGGCGAAAGAAATAGTAAAACGCATCAAGCCGCGCATTAGAACCGCTTGTTATTAAATGTCCAGCCTCCGCAGCTGTAATCACGAAGTTATATACAAGTTATTAAAGGGTATATCGCTCTCCGAAACTGCATGAGCCCCCTCCATCGACATGAGATTTTCAAGGCCTGGTGAACTTTCGATAGAAAACCAAAACCGATAGAAGCGCTAGCCACACGTACAGCTTATGGGTTCGTGAATCCGGGATATCGAGAAAAAAGATGGCATAATGCTATGCCCTCATATCGTCCGGAGTGTCTCAGATGATTGACCGCTCCATTCCTCTGGAGAGCAAACGATCACGTCAGATTCATCAACAATGTTAGAAAAACCGTGTCGACCACTTCAAATTCCGGTGAAATGTTACCAATTGTCAGTCACAAATGAGAATCGGTGCTTTAACATCCAAACGTCAGCACCCAGCCGAGTCAAAGCATGATGCTTACAGGTAACAAAACGACCTCAAACCACAACCACGCAAGGGAGCAGGCAGGGATTCTCACCATTGGGCGGACCCATATGTTAGCTGAGGATTTCCGTGAGTTAGTCGCCAGTCACGCAGGCAATGAAGTACCCGTCGATGCAACGTGCTACAGCAACTCATTCAATAGGAATATGCACCCGGAGTTGTATCGAGCGGTCTTTATCGTCGTTGACAACCCTCAGGCGTTCATTGAAAGCATTGCATTGATCGAAGGTCTGCGCGCCAACAATATGGCGTCAATAATTTTTGCAGCGATCACCGGATCAGGCACTTACAACAAGATGAAGTACTATCTTGCCGGTGCGGATTACTGCGTAAAATTCAGCAGCGCTCCTGACGATAACGTCCAGGTATTTTCCGATTTTTTTGGTAGTCAGGAATGGCAGTCAAAGGACAACCTGCTTCTCGACCCCACGCGTATGTGCCTCATCGGAGATGATAAAAAACTTGATGTATCGTTTGCAGAAATGAAAATTCTTGAGGCTTTTTCTGAAACGAAAAACCATATATTGAGCCATGACGAAATCGCCAGAGCCATGGGCCTCAATATTAATTTTTATGACCCGAGAGCCTTGGAAAAATCGATCAGCCGCCTTCGCGGCAAAATAAAAGGCATGTATGGCACCAACGCCATTCAAAGTATTCGCGGGTATGGATATCGCTTAATCAGGGGTTTGATTTCTTCCACCTGATTATTTATGCAACGGAGTTATTGCATTATGAACGCAACCGAATGCGTGCCTCGCTTCGACCGTGCGAATCAGTATTTGTCTCGGCAACTGATTCTTACACGCGATGACCGCCCATTTGGCAGCGAGATCAGAGTAAAAACCGACGACAGCCAGTTCCTGTCCACTCTTGCATCTTACGCACCAGCAACGCATCAGATGAGCAGCATCTACAGTGAAGCGCTGATGCACACTCGGCTGATTGCCTTCTCATTAAAAGAGCGCAACGCCTCTAGCGAAAACAAGTATTTGAGTCGCCGATTTGTTTGTATCGAACAGTCAGCGCTCATCAATGCTGCCCTCACCGAAGAGCTGATCCAGTGCAACGAGGCCCTGCGCGGCTTTGGTCAGACACTGGTGGTCGCACTCAATGAGCTACCTTTTCCGGCGGTCAACTTTACCGACAAAAAGAAAATCATCCATAACGTGTATCTATTGAAAGATCACGGTATCGAAATCGCATTCGACGGCTTCAACATTCACGACGAAAGTATCGAGATCTTTACAACCCTGAATCTATTCGACTATATAAAGATCTCTGTTTCCACCTTAGACTTGAGCCTCAAGCTCACGGGCAACCCGGAACTATTCAATCGACTCTACGAGCGTATGACCCTGCAGGCTCACAATACCAAAGTCAGCTTTATAGCGGACAGAGTAGAGCATGCTGCAAGCCATGTATTGGCGCGAGCCTTGCCCTTCGATTATTTCCAAGGGAGCCATTACTCCCCTGCCGACAACCTTTAAACCAATACCCAGGCGTGCAATTCAGGAGAGAGACATGGAAAGCAGTACAAACCTCCCGAGAAAATACTTTGTAGTAGTCACTCACAGCCCCGCGCTACAGTTGGAACTGGAGACACTACTCTCCAGCAAGCGATATAACTCGTTCGGTACGTCGCAAGCCAAGATGTTTGTAGAAGGCGTGGCCCCACCTTCCTCCGCCCCTAAACTTATGGAGTTTATTTTCCCGCACGTGGACAGAATGATCTCGCCTGTTATCAAGCATGATACACAGCGCATTCTTTCGACATTCAAGTCCGAGTGGCAAGCCGCTCAATCCAGCCCTCTAATTAACAGTATCACCTCTATCGCAATTGAACCCAAGGACGCCGCCAGGGATTTCCCCTCCAACCTGGTCGAATCGCGCACTACTCTGGCTGAAACCTGGCGATTCAGTAATGGCAGTGGCGCGTTGATCAAGGATGACATTGAGATTGTCTTGACTGGCCTGGAGGCCACATTACTCAAGAAGATGCTGCACCATGATGATCGCGTGGTCAGCAAAGACGATCTTATCCGCAGTATCGGCAGAGAGCCCGAACACTATCGCGGTCTCGAAATGTGCCTGAGCCGACTACAGGAAAAATTCAAAAGCGCCACAAATGGCGAACGTCTTTTCCGTGCAGTCAGAAACCGTGGATATTGCCTGATACAAAAAATTGTACGCGGGAAAAGCCTGACCTGAGCAATTAACACGGTCACAACGGCAGTGCGCTACAAAAATAAAAAACGCACACCCTCCAACTTTGTTACCTGCTACTCCCTCCCTTAAGATACGCCCCCAACCTTCACAATTATCGACCTTTTCTAACACACCCTGCCTCCCCGCCATATTGGACTTCGACACTAACTCTTCGTTAGAAGTCGTCAGACAGCCATCGCACCGATAACTTAATCTATTGACTGACGACAGCGCCGCCCCTTGGCGTTTCAGCTCGTCAACGCATGGCCCTCTTATAAGAATAATAACGCTGCCAGATCAACTTAGCTCTTGTCTGTCGACACGCAAATGGACGTATTTTGGGGATATCGCATGGTTAACAGTCTTCGTATCAATCGAAATACCACTCTCAAAGGATTGACCTTCTGGGGACAGTGGGTAGTTGGCCAGGGCTTTGCTGTTGCCCTGTTACTTTCATTGGTTTATTACCAAACAGGAGCGGTAGAGTTTTATTATCGAGTATGCGCAACATTGACCGTACTTGCATCGGTTCCCGCTTATACATGGTGTGGTGTCTATGCCAAGAAAGACAATTACCTGGAGGGGTTGATCAGGCTGTTGATGGGTTGGTCAATGACGTTGGCGGCACTGGCTATTGTTGCCTTCCTTTGTAAGGCCAATGAACTGTTTTCCCGCCAGATCATTCTGGTTTGGGCTATCGGCAGTTATGTTGGACAAGCGCTGTTGTACGTTCCTCTGCAGGGTTTTTCGAAGTACTACCAACGGTCACTTCAAAGAGAGCGTAGAACGCTGATCGTCGGAACTGGTGAGCTGGCATTGGGATTGGCCAACAAGCTTCGCACCCTCGAGCATTTCCCACTGGTCGGTCTGGTCAGCTCCGATGCCACCTCCCGATTGGCGGCGAGTGCACCACCCATCGTAGGCCCGCAAGAGGAATTGTTGGAGCTGATCAAAATCCATGACATTCGACGCCTGTACATCACACTGCCCTTGAGTGAAGCGGTACAAATCGAAGCCATGTATGGCGATTTGCTGGATGCCCACGTAGATGTGGTGTGGGTCCCGGACTTGAACAGCCTGACCCTGCTCAATCACTCGGTCAGTGATGTGGACGGTCTTCCGGCAATCCATCTGAATGAAAGCCCGCTGACCAGCCAACCCACCGCCGCACTGAGTAAAAGCCTGCTCGATAAATGCGTGGCGTTGATGGCGATTGTCGTTCTAAGCCCGCTGCTGTTGGCCATCGGTCTGGCCGTCAAGCTCACCTCTCACGGTCCGGTGTTTTTCAAACAGGATCGGCATGGCTGGAACGGCAAGGTTATCCAGGTCTGGAAGTTCCGTTCGATGCGCGTTCACGACGATGCGGAAGTCAAACAGGCCAGTCGAAATGACTCACGGATAACAGCCGTCGGGCGCTTTATCCGTCGAACCTCAATCGATGAACTGCCGCAGCTGTTCAACGTGTTGCAAGGCCATATGGCCCTCGTCGGGCCACGTCCGCACGCCATTGCGCACAATGACTACTACTCCGGCAAGATTCTCGCCTATATGGCCCGCCACCGAATCAAACCGGGTATCACCGGGCTGGCTCAAATCAACGGTTGCCGCGGCGAAACCGACACCATCGACAAGATGCAGAAACGCGTCGAGATCGACCTCAAGTACATCAACAACTGGTCGCTGTGGCTGGATCTGAAGATCCTGGTAAAGACGCCCTTCACCTTGCTGTCTAAAGACATCTACTGATGGCTGGATAGTCAGGCGCAGGCAAACATCAAGGGGACGCAAGTCCCCTTTTTCGTGGGCAAGATTCGGGTTCTGCCCCTCATCAACCTGTCGCGTCAAAACACCCCGGAGTTCGTTTCAGCTTCGCGGTACGGTCGGTCGAGGGGTGTTCCAAGGGGTGGGAATCGCAACGAGCGCTGCGATGTTAGCTGCTCACGGTACAACCACCTAACACACGTTCGCTTGCGGTAGAACGTGAAGCGATCTACAGCGCTTGTCGCCCTGTAGATCGCCTGTGGTCACTCAGTGATTTTCTCAAAGTTGCGATAGAACAGATCACTGTCACGGCTGTCGGTCATCGCCTGCAACGAGTAACTGCGATTGAGTCTCGCACCACCATCGCGGGTCAATGGCGACCAGACGATGTTGGCGCGGCGCATGGTCGACATGCTCATCATCTCGTCGAACGGAATGGACATGTAAATACCCTTGTCGAAACTGCCTTCGCCGTACTCCGCACTGGTCGCGGTGGTCAGTGTGACCCAGGCGCCAAATCGCACACCATTGGCAAATTCCCGTGACAGGTCGACCGTGCCTCCCCAGTCCCGCGCCAGGTAACGCCCGACGCTCACAGCCGCTTGGGTATCGAAAGGCAAGTCGGTATAGCCTGTGACGTGGCCGGTAACGGTCGAGTAGTCACGCAGGCCGAAACCCTGGTCAAAATTGCGTTGGCGAACAAAGTTCAGGTCCGCACCGACAGACCAACGCTGCCCCGCCGGACGGAACAACACTTCACCACCGACACCGGCAAACATCGATTCCAGATAACCGCCGTAAACCATCCCATACAAATCCTTATCCAACTGTTTGGCATGGTTTAACTGGAAGGTCGGCATGGTCACGTCGGACGTCGTCAGATACTCGCGCAGGTCAGTGCGCACTCGCGGCAAACCACTGGGTGCGTCGTAGGTAAAGTGGTCGTAGTTGTTCACCAGATTGACACTGAGCAGGCCGCTCCACCAGGTATTGCGCGTGAAGCGATACTCGGCATCCGCATCGGCAGTCAATTGATAAAGCAACCCGTCAGGACCACCGATATTCTGTTTGTAGCCCAACCCGATGCCATAGTTGAACGGATCGCGCGCCTGCGTGTATAGCGTCGTTTCCGCATGCGGCATCGCGGCATTGACCTCCGTCGTGCGGTGCAGACTTTGCAGCGGCTCCTCATTGTTGACCACTTCGCGGAATGTCTGGCGCGGTACGCTGGTTTCTTCCAAAGGCATGTCGTAGCGCTTGTTCACCAAAGTGAACCAGTCGATGTCGTCGTTGACGCTGTTGTCCAGAATCCGGCTGGCGCGGCCGACGGCTTTTGCCGAGTGGAAATAATTCGTCTGCTCGCCGTATACAAACAACTCCGGACCACGCTGGGTGATTCGTTCGACGTTGTAGCCGGCATTTTTCTGCAACCGACGGGACACATCGGCCCAGTTGACCTGGTCTGGCGCGGTAGCGGGAGCCTGTGCGGGAAGCCGTTCTGCCGGTGGGTCGTAGGTCTTGGCCGGCGCCTTGCGGCTGACGAAGTTGGTGTGCAACGTGATGCCGAACATCGCGGTGTTGCCGCGCTCCCAACCTGCGCTGAGGTCCACCGAATCAGTCAGCTTGAAAACCGCGCCGATGTTGATCGGCGAGTCCTGCTTGATCTGATTATCCTTCGGCTCATTCTTGTAATCGTTGCCTTCATATTCGAGTTTGAGGCTGAGCGGGTCCCACGGCGTCTGGTAGCTCACGCCGCCAAACAGTGAAGGTCGTCCGCGAAAATAGGCATTGGTATTGACGTCACCGGTTCCGTCGCTGTCTGGCCGGGTCTTGAAACGATCGTCGACCCAACCGGCCGGGTTATCGAAATCGCCCCGGTTGCCCAGGTAACCCCAGGCCACGCCGGCGCTGAAATCGAAGTCGTCATAGCGTTTGTTGGCAACCAGGAATTCGCTGGAGAACAGACCGGTCCCCCCCACGTCGCGGAAACCCAACGCCAGCTCGGGAGCCCAGTGGCTTTCTTGCCACAGGCGCACCTTGACGTCCACGGCCTTGTCTTTATAGCTCTGGTCGCCACTGAGCGACTCGGGGCCGTACTTGCGATTGGTGATCGCGGTGTAACGAAACGAGCCTTCGAGCCAATCGAAAGGCTGCAGAGAAATGCTGTAGCGACTGTACGGGTCTGTGCGACTGGCATTCACGCTCAACTCACCCGCAGGGGCCATCCGCGCCGTCGGCGTCTGCAACAGGCCCACTCCGCCGAAATCATTTTGAGTGAAGCGTGGCTCGGCATGCGCCAGACCACAGGGCAATAACAACACGGCTGCAAAACGTAAACTCAAGGAACCACCTCAGCCAGTTGTGTGGCAAGAAATTCAGCCAACTGCTGATTCAGTTCAGGTATGGGCGGATTTAGATCATCGGTTCTGACGGGAACCAGGATTTTGCTGCCGGCGGCAGGCACCTGGCCGCTCTCGCGATTCCAAGGAGCAATGCCGACACGTCGGGTGACGCCATCGGGCTGAATGAGCCAGAGGTAATCGGTATCCGCGTCGGCCAGCGGTGCACACGACTGCAGGTATTCCCGCGCCTGTTGCATGGCGCGATGTTCGAGCCGGCACGGTTCTGCCACTGCGCCCAATACCTCGACCACACTGGGTCGCGACGGATAGATCAGGCTGTCGCCGTCATCGAGGCGGAAGTTGCGCGCGAACCCGACCTCGATTGCGACCGGGTCCAGAATGGCAACCTCGCGTCCCGTGACTGGCATGCGGCTGACTTGCTCGTACATCCGCAACGCCAATGCAGCCCGTTGGGTTTGTTCGAAGAGCAAAGCGGTTCGTTGCAGTACCTTCAAATCGAACAGGACACCGGCCTTGAGCCGAGTCTGCTCGTCGAGCAATGGCTGGCGTAACCAGGCGGCGGCCAGCCAGTAGCTTTCAGGATTGGGTTGCGCGGAGCGGATCACGTCCAGTACGCGCGCCCCGGATGGCAGGTCGACCGCCCCGGAGTTGCGCACATCACCACTGACGGAAACCGCTGCCGCACTCACACTGCTGCTAATCAACAGCAGGCTCGTCCATAACACGGCGGAAAACTTCAACGGACAACCTCACGTTCAGCGGTTAACCGAACGATCTTCACCCGCAGTTGCTTCGTCAGCTGTTGCTCACTCTGCAGGATGAAACCGTTGTCCGGATTGACCCAGTAATGATTGGTCGCGTGCAGGCCAATAGCCGGTGCATCAATATGCTCATCGACACGCAGCAAAGCGTATTCCTTGTCCAGAATCCTGATTGTTTCCATGGGCTGGCGCGTAAAGCGGCTGTTCAACACCACACCCGTTTCATAGCCTTGATAAAGATCGATAAAGCGCTGGCTGCTGTAGCCATCGGGCAACCGGTGGAGCCCTTGCTTGAAGGGTGAAACGGCGGTAAAACGAGTGCCGTCCAGGTCGCCGCCCAAGCCAAGGCCGACGCTGCGCACCGCAAGCCCGTCGCGCAGCAACAGCACTTGCTTGCCGGAAGCGACCCAATACTGCAAATCGCCTCTCTGGCGCACCATTGCCAACACCCCTTCGCCGGAAGGGGTGCTCAACTTGATCTGGGGATACCGGATCGCAGCCACCTGGTCTGGCGTCACGTCCAGTTCGTCGGGCCCGCTGACCGCCCCTTTCAGGTTAGTCAGCGTGGCCGTCATCAGGGGATTGCATCCACACAACAGCAACGCCGCCATCAAGCAGACGCTAACATTCAACGTTCTCACAGTTGGACCAGACCTTATCGGTTGTTGGCTTCGCTCATGTTGTTTTGCGCGGCTGCGCCAATGCCGAGAATCGAAGCCGATGGCACCAATTGACTGATGAAGCGATTCCAGCGAGTGACGTTGGCAGGCCCAACGTAAACAATGTCCTTGGGATGAACATCGAAGTGCGTGGCGAGGGCCATCGCGGAAGGAGACTCAGCTTGCAGCTGAAAGATTTTCGCCGGTTCGACATCGAGGTTTTCGACACCCCTGATGACGTACACCGCGTTGCCGTTCGAAGTGGTCTGATTCAGTCCGCCCACCGAGCCGATGACGTCGGACAAATTCATGGTCCGGGTCTTGAACGTCAACGCACGTGGCTGGTTGACCTCCCCCATCACATAAATCTTCTTGTTGTCGTTGTACGGCAGGTACAACTGGTCACCACCCCGGAGGTAGACCTTCTGCAACTCGGAGTCCGGTTGGTTGAGCGCGTCGAGATCGAGCGTATAGACACGCCCGTTGCGCGTTAACAGCAACCCGGACAGATCGGCGTTGAGCGGGTCAATGCCGGCGGAACCCAAGGCTTCGACCACAGTAAGTGGATTGGTGGAAATGGGCTGCGGACCGGCCTTCAATACGGCGCCCGACACCACGACTTTCTGGCTGGCGAAGCGCAGCACGGCAACATCCACTTGCGGATCGGAAATGAACGTCGACAACCTTCCGGCGATATCGGAGCGCAGTTGCTGGATGGTCTTGCCGGCGGCCTGGATTTCTTTGATATACGGGTAATACAACGTGCCATCGGAACGCACCAGGCGGCCGTTCGCATCGATCTGCTGCTGCGCTCCGGAAGGGGCCGTAAGCTCCGGGTGATCCCATACCGTGATGTACAACACATCATTGTTACCGATGAGGTACTCGCCGGGAGCCTTCAGCAGTTCCGCAGGCAATGACTCACGCAGGGGTGTGGCTCTTTCCATGGCGATGAGTTTTGGGGTAATCGGAATCAGTTCGACCCGACTGCTTTCACTGGAGCCCTCACGAGTAATATCACTGGTGCTCAAATGTTGACCTGGAGAAAACATGCAACCTTGCAAAGCAATACTTGCCAGCATTAAAAAGGGAAAACTGCGATTCATAATGGCACTACGCTAGTCAAGGGCAAACCAAAACAAGATCACCCGGCTTTGACCGGGCAACCTTGAATTAAACCTGCGGGATTTATCAGTTACTTGTACCGGTGGTCCCGGTAGTGCCAGTGGTTCCGGTAGTTCCGGTGCCACCATTGGAACTTCCGCCACTGTTGGATGCTGCAACCGCAGCCGCAACCAATGCTGTACCCGCCAGGATGGCCTCCGTGGCAGTCACGCTACCCACCACTGCGGTATCCATCGTGAGTGGTTCTTCTGCGGCGATTGTCCAGCTGCTGATCATGGACAATAAGGCTATTACCATCATTCTTTTCATATCAAATTCCTCCCTGGTGCTCGATTCTTTGGATTGATACCAGGTGCTCAGTTAATTGCAGAACATGATCAAGCCGCAGGGTGTCGAATCGAATCCGTTATTCGTCGCCAACACCGCATGACTGACACACGTCGAACGGCAGTGTTTATATGTACGGACTTGTCCAACGCATGACCAGTCAATTTTCCCGACGTTCTTTAACATCGCCTTTGGATATAACAATTGAGGCCAGAACAACGTGTAACTCGCACCGGAGAAGCATCAGCCCTGATATCCCGCCGGATGACTCGATTGCCAACGCCAGGTATCAATCATCATCTGCTGCAGATCCCGCGAAGCCTTCCAGCCCAACTCCTGCGCAGCCTTGGATGGATCGGCCCAACACTCCGCAATATCGCCCGAACGTCGCGGCATCACGCGATAAGGCACCGGGCGACCCGACGCCTGTTCAAACGCCCGCAGCACCTGCAAAACGCTGTAACCATCTCCCGTGCCCAGATTCCAGGTATTGATCCCGGTACGCCCGGAGATCGCCTGCAATGCTTTGAGATGTCCGTCAGCCAAGTCCACAACATGGATGTAATCGCGCACGCCAGTGCCATCGACCGTTGGGTAATCGTCACCAAAAATCGACAGTTCTTGCAGGCTGCCGACGGCCACCTGGCTGATATAAGGCACCAGGTTGTTCGGAATACCGCGGGGATCCTCCCCCATCAGCCCGCTGGGATGAGCCCCGATCGGGTTGAAATAGCGCAGCAGCGCAATGCTCCAGCGCGGTTCCGCAGCACACAGGTCCTGCAAGACGTTTTCAATGATCAGCTTGGATTGCCCATAAGGATTGGTGGGCGTACCCGTAGGGAAATCTTCACGGATCGGCATCTGCTCAGGCGCGCCGTAAACCGTCGCCGATGAACTGAACACCAGTCGAAAGACTCCAGCCGCGTCCATCGCCTGGCACAACGTAATGCTTCCGCTGACATTCGCCTGGTAATACTCGAGCGGCTTGCGCACGCTTTCGCCAACGGCCTTGAGTCCGGCGAAATGCAGCACGGCATCAATCGCATGTTCCTGAAAAATCCGGTCCAGCAATGCTCGGTCACAGACATCGCCATGGATCACCAGCGCGGTTTTCCCGCAGATGGCCTCCACCGCATGCAATGAGGCGTCCGAGCTGTTGCTGAGGTTATCCAGCACAACCACTTCATAACCTGCTTCAAGCAGTGCAAGCGTTGTGTGCGAACCGATATAACCGGTTCCACCCGTTACCAGAATTTTCATAGAGTGGTCCATACAAGGTATTTGGAGTGTTAAATAACGTGTATCAGACGCCTTACTTAAACTTATAATCAGCGCGCCGAAACTTTGCACTTATTAACACTTTACCCAACACCAAACTACGAACAGACACCGACTAAAACTAACCAATCAATACAAATCCAGACAACTAATAACATTCACCACTATTAGCACAACCAACAATTGCGACCACACAAACATTTAATGTATTAAAGCACAAGCACTGCAATACTCTGACATTCACAACCACTGTCCCCAGCGACTATTCGTGACTGTGAATAATAACTTTCAGGATATATCCATGATTCGTAAATGTTTGTTCCCTGCCGCTGGCTACGGCACGCGTTTCCTGCCGGCGACAAAAGCCATGCCCAAGGAAATGCTGCCGATCGTCAACAAACCCTTGATTCAATATGGCGTTGAAGAGGCACGGGACGCCGGCCTCCAGCATATGGCGATCGTTACCGGTCGGGGCAAGCGTGCACTGGAAGATCATTTCGATATCAGTTATGAGCTGGAGCATCAGATTCGCGGTACCGAGAAGGAAAAGTTTCTCGCCAGCACCCGGGAGCTGATCGAAACCTGCACGTTTGCCTACACCCGCCAGGTCGAAATGAAAGGCCTGGGGCATGCCATTCTCAGTGGCCGTCCCTTGATCGGTGACGAACCGTTTGCCGTGGTACTGGCCGACGACCTGTGCCTGAACTTGCAAGGCGACGGCGTGCTGGCGCAGATGATCCAGCTCTATAAAAAATTCCGCTGCTCGATCGTGGCCATCCAGGAAGTCCCCCGAGATCAGACCCACAAGTACGGTGTGATTGCCGGCGACCTTATTTCCGAAGGCATCTACCGGGTCAACAACATGGTTGAAAAACCTGCTCCCGAAGACGCACCGTCCAACATGGCGATCATCGGTCGATACATCCTGACCCCCGACATCTTTGATCTGATCGCAGACACGCAACCCGGCAAAGGCGGAGAAATCCAGATCACCGATGCGCTCCTGAAGCAGGCGAAAAACGGCTGCGTGCTGGCCTACAAATTCAATGGCCTGCGCTTTGATTGCGGTAGCGCCGAAGGCTACATCGACGCGACCAACTTTTGTTATGAACAGCTGTATCTCAAGGGCCTTTAACCTAAACGGTGCAACGCACTCCCCGCTCCCGCTCCGGAGCCTTCGTCCAATTCTTTCATCCAGGCCACCACTATGAACACAGTCAAAAGCTCGGTAGAGATAGAACTGAAAGCGAACAACTTCGGAGTGATGGCGTGGCGGTCAAAAAGTCCGTCGCTCTCCTGCGAAGCTGCCGACAGCGCAGGCACAACCCTGCTGGTAGAACGCATCGGGGTGTTTCCTTCATCGGGCGACATCCATTGCCGGATCAACCACCCGCGACTGCTTCTGGCCTACCTGAAAAACCTGTACGCCCATCAATCCCTGGATGTGGACGAACGTGACGGCCTCAAAGTGATCTTCAATGATTGGCGATTCCGGGTGCACCTTCCCCGTAGCGGCGCGGCGATCGTCATCAATGTCGAGACACGTCGCGATCCCGATCTGATGCCGCTGAAAACCGCAGAACTGCTGAGCCATTTGCAACACTTCGAGAACGGCATGACGCTGCTTCGACGGTGAATAATCACTGCATCGCTGCAGGGCAACCGTCCTTGATCTCGCCCACAATCAAACCATAGAAAAAATCCGCGATAAGCCGACCGCCCGTTCCCGGGACGGGATGGATTTTATCGGGGCGGATCATTGGTGTCGGCCCATCGCTGGCATAGCGCTTGAAGTCAGGGCCGAACGCACATTGCAGATTCCAGTACCCGATGCTCTGCGAGCGTGCCCAGGGTTCAAGTTTGCGAGCATAGTCCGACATCGGATAGGCGCTGGATCGAGTCGTGTCCTGACGCAGGATGACATTGATGCTGGCCGCCGGATGAACCTCGCGAATCATCCGCACCAACCCTTTCATGTTCTCCAGATAGTCCTCGGGCCTCACCCCGAACCCCTGATCATTGCCACCCAACATAATCAGGTAAACATCCGCTGGAATCTTTGAAACTGCCGTTTTCCACTGGGTCTGCCATTGACTGTCACGCTGAAAAAAATCGGCGGAAGCAGCGCCGGACGCGGCGAGCTTGGAGACCCTGACGCCGCCCCCGTCGCTGGCCATCCACAAGCCGAACAGCGTGGGCGCACCTTTTACGACCTCGAATCTCAATGCCCAATCAGTGCTGGCCGGCACGTCGCTCAGGTCTACCGCTTGAACGCCAGAACCGGTAAGCGCCAACGCATGCCACGTAGCTGACGCGGCCCACCGATACCGCAGCTCATTGACCTCTCCATTGCCCAGGTAAAGTAATCTGGCATGGGCGACGGACGTGTTGATGGCAGGCGTTGCGCTGGCATCGACCTCAAGATAGGCCCCCGCTTTGCCGGTAAGGGTGCGACTGTCCGGACTTGCTTGCCCAAGCGCGGAAACGGCCCAATCTCCGCCGAAGTACTTTTCACTGCTGCGGGTGTATTTGTAGTTGGTACTGCCCAGTGCCGCACCGTGGTTGAAACCAATGTAGCCCGGCCCGGCGAAGCCGAAATTTTTCGCCAACCGCTGAGTGAGGCGATTGAGATAAAAATCCTGGCCGGCGCTATAGCTGTCGCCGATCACCGAAATCGCCAACACCTGGCCTTTGTGTTCATCCCATTGTGCGAGCCGTTGGCGCGCACTTTTGATTTCGATCACCGGAACCGGAGCGGGACGTACCTCATCGACAGACACCATGGCTTTCCCCGCTAGGCGCAACTCAGGATTGAGAGGCCTTCAACACCGGTTGTGCGATGGGTTTGCGAACTGCACGCTCGCCCAAAAACAAGACAGACGTCACCGTAAAGCGGCTGAAAACATTCGCCAGCACTACCGGCCCCAACAATCCGCACAACAGCCCGCCAAAGACCAGGACACTTTGATCCGTAACCCCCAGTCGACCCAAGGCAAACCGCCACGTGACGGCAAACAGTACGTGGAAAAGAAATATCGCGTAGGAATACGCCCCGAGCCAGATCAGAAATCTTGAGCGCATGTCACTCGACAACAATGCGATACACGACACACAACCGACGATCAATCCGACAAGGCTCCTGCGATCGACGATGAGTTCGCGATCCACCGTGGCGATGTAGAGCAAGGCAATCGAGATCACGATGAACACGACAGGCCCGATCACTCCGAGTGCTCGTTTCAATGCGCCAACGTTCTCCTGGCAAATCATCCCCGTGACAAAGAAGGGCAGCAGATAGATGGCCCCATTGATGCCAAACGCATCGACGGGAAATTCCGGCAATAAAAACACAACCGCTGAAAACAAAAGCAGCAGATACAGGTGCAGGGGTGTGCGCAACAGATCGCGCCACTGAAGAAAGCCGACAAACATGAAAATGATGAAGACTGCCTGCAAAAACCAGAAATGGTTGACCGGCACATAAAACGACAACAAGGCATCGATCAGACCCAGGTCCTTGTTAACGCCGGGCGCGAAGGCCTGCAGCACCGAAAAGGGAATGCCGACAAAAAACAGCGGCACGATCAACCTTCTTACCTTGCCGACGCAGTAAGCCGAAAAGTCATTGCCCCTGATTTTGTAAATGGAATAGATATAGCCGGATATAAAGGTGAACAACGGCATCCTGACGTACACCATCGAGTCGGCCAGGACTCGATAAGGCGAGCCCAGGTCGATTTTCAATCCACCGCCCAGTGGCCCTATCACGTGGTAGAGCACCAACAGCAGACATGCCAGACCTCTGAGCGTTTCTATTTCCAACGACTTATTCTTGCTTTGCATAGACCACAAACCTCAGTTCAAGACACGTGATTCAACCAACTCAGGTTTTTTTGAGCGCAGCTGTAACCCCAGCCCTACAAACAGAACCGGCACCACCATGGAGAAATGTCGGGCAAACGAGCCGAAGTCGGGCTCGAACAAACCTTGCACCATCAAAAAGGACAGCGGGATAGCGACAAGCTCTTTGACTTTGTGCTCGATGATTGCGCCCTTGTAGTAACTCGACGTCATCATTTTGAACATCAGCAAAGAGGTCATTATCATCAGGACCACAAAGATGATCTGCCCCAAGCCGGAAAGAAGAATCAACTCAGCAGGGAAAGACAACCTGAAAAATATGCTCATCGAATCCACGGCCTGCGAAACGAAATCACCGCCGTTGATCCAAGAGATGATCAGTGACTTTGACCCCTCCTCGCCCAGCGTGCGCTCCTCATTGCTATTGGCTCGAATGGACGAAACCGAATAGCCAGCCACTAACTGGATCGCCGTCGCAATCGCCAGATAGAACATGAACAACATCAGGAAAAAGCTGAAACGCGACACATGCTTTTTAATGACGCACACGCCGACCCAGACCAGTGAAAACAATATCCAATAGGGTCGAACCAATACGCCATAAAACAGCGCCGAAAGAAAAAAGCCCGCTCTGTACCCTTTCGAAAATGAAGAAAGCAGGATAGTAATCATCGCCACCGAGACAATGATTTCCTTGGTCAGGTTATCGAGAAAGAACGACCTGACCACACCCCACAGGCACAAGGTCAGAAAAATCGTCAGCGGTATTCTTCTGAAGATGAAAATCGGGATAGACGTGAGAAAAAAATTGCACAGCATCCCGTAAGCCCACGCATTGTCCAGGTTGATGCCGGTGGGACGCAGCACATAAGCGGTGCAATCGTAGGAAGACCGGTCTGGCGAAAAGGGATTCCAGAAATTGCAGTAGTCTGCACGAGCGTATGAACCCCACAGTGTCATCGCATCCGGGCCGGGTTCTCGGTGAACCAGCAGCGGCATTGCCACGGACAGAAAAAGACCACATGCCAAAATCAGGAATGAAAGTGACGAATCCAGTTTTCTTCCGCGAAACTCTATGGATGGCAGAGATAAAGCCATTACAAGGCCCCCTTCGCCCGGGCGAACCTGGCCAGCAAAGCAATAACGACGAGCTGCACCACAATCGAGAAAACATTCCCCCAGGCGGCCCCATAAATTGAATAATGTTTAATCAGGACATAGCTGACAGGCATTGAAATCATCAGGCATATCACCGCACTGGCCAGGGATACCCGATTGTTCTTAGAGGCGATAAGACCTCCCCAGACAATGTCACCGACTGCTCGAAGGGCGAACGAGAAAATCAGAATGCTCAAGATCCCGTTATCCGGCCGCGGCACCGCCACGTCCACATAATCGAGCACGACATTGAAGAAGGTATAAATCAGCACCGCGACCGCAAAGGAAACTACCAGGGATCGCAACACCCATTGATTGAAAAATAGCTCCCGGACTGTCAGTGCCTGTTGGTGATTCTTGTAACGCTTGGCGAGAACGGGAATGCCAATGACGGCAACCACTGCAAACGACAGCGCCTGCAAGGTGTTAGCCGCGGACCAGGAATACACATACTTGCCAAGGCTGTCGTAGGGCTCAAGCTTCACAATGAGAAAACGCTCGGCGAACTGACACAATGCGATCAAACCGTCACCCAGATAAAAAGGCAGCCCGGCTCTCCAAACAGAAGCCGTGTTAACGACCCTGACTTCCCGCCCCTTATGCACGTCAACCACTATAAAGTACCCGGCCACCATCACCAGAAGGTTGCTGATCACCCACAACCAAAGAACACTGGTGACGCTGGACACCACGCCAGTCATCAGCCCTCCAACAGCAATGAGCGCCCAGAGCCCGGTTTTTATGAAGAACAGCAACGCTCCCCAGTTGGCTTTTTGTGCCGAAAAAACAAACGAGTTCAATTCGAAGGACAGATGCTCCGTAATCAGGAGCAACATGACGCAGGCGATCAATCCAGCACTCGCCTCTACATCGCTGAAGTGTGAGTAAAGTGCGACCGTCACCACCGAAAACAACAAACCTACGGCCAGGTACAAGGACAATACTTTATCGACGACGACCCGGGAGCTACCCCCAATGCTGATCAGCCGATTGATTTCAGAGCTGAACCCGACGCTATAAAATTTTGAAGCCAGTATAGGGGCGACCATCACAACGCCGTAGAAGCCCAATGCCTCATAACCCAAATAATGAGTGATGGCCAACACCAGTAAAAACTTTGCGCCTAGTGCAGTTCCTCTTAACAACAATCGAAATATCATCGAACAACCCCTTTGATGATATTTTCATTCGACAGAAAAATGTGATCGAAGGCAGCACCAAAATTGCGCAGCACCGTGTCTATTGCCAAATCCACGAGTAGACCATCTCCCGAGTCGGCCGCACTGTAGCCATGCAAAATAGTTACGTTCATATCGGAGCTTCTACTTAACAAGTTCAAACAGAATACGCGTCATAGGTTTGCCGAATCATCAACGTTGCGCTGAAGCGTTCGCGCACCTTATTACGACTTTCGGTACCGAGTTCCAACAGCGTTTGCTTCTTGAGATTCAGCAATATGCTGGCAAGCCCCTGATGATCGCCCGTCGAGAACAGGTAGCCGGTAATGTTGTTCGTCACCAACTCGGGAAGCGATGTACAGTCACTGGCAATCACCGGCACGCCCATGGCCATACCTTCGAGGGGAACCATGGCAAAGCCCTCCCAACGACTTGGCACAATCAGGGCATCCGCCGTTTTGTATAATTCGTTTACTTCAGCGGGAGTCACCCACGGCAAGTACTCCACGGCGTCAATATCGGGGCGCTCGACGGAGTCATCATTGACAGCACTGCCGACGACGGTGAGCTTCAAGTCAGTTCGATCGACTGCAGTGAAAGCCTTCAGCAACACATCGAAGCCTTTCTGGTAGTCCAGTCGACCTACAAACAAGAGCTGAATATTCGCGCCCTCACTCGAGCTGGCCTGATCACTTTTGTAGTGAATGCCGTTATAGATCAGCTTCATGCGGTGACGATCGATACCAAATGATGCTGCTTTATCCAGCTCGTACTGACTGACGCAGATAATGACATCCGTCACTTTCTGCAAAAGCCGCTCAACCAGCGAATACACTTTCTGTTTGACTGGAGAACCCTCCATCAAGAACGAAAAAGCGTGGGGGCAGTAGACAATTTTCGGCGACCGCCAAGGGCGCAGAACCAGACAGACACACCGACCAATGACACCGGAGAAGGTACTGTGCAAGTGCACGACGTCCGGTTTTTCCTTGAAGATCACACGGGTCATTTGCCAGGCAAAACGCAACAGGGACAACACATCCCTCTTCTTTCTTGAAAAGGTTCTGATGTTTTCTTCATTGATCCCGTGTAGTTCTTTCTTCTGGTCGAGCGGAACCAGATAAACCAATTCGTACTGCGAAGCGTCATCTTGAGGGGGAGTCGATATCGTACGAATGACCGTCGCAACGCCACCTTTAATGGTTTCCGCCACGTGTAATATTTTTTTCATAATCCACCTTTCTCCATGAACTTAGTCGCAGGCAAAACAGCGCTGAGAGCGGGTAGTTTTGGTCTACCCACTCTCAATCCAACTGACTGGTAAATAGAGTTCACATCAGGATTTATCAGAAGCGTACTCGTAGTTGTAATAGGCATAGCTGCCATTACCGTAGTAGCTGGACGCCCGCTTTTCGACACCATTGAAAATAGCGCCCTTCAACTCGATCCCGTTCTGCGCAAACCGACGAATTGTCAGCTCGATCTCTTTGGCAGGGTTCACACCAAAGCGAGTCACGATCAAATTAATGGCGGCTTCACGCCCAACGATTGCAGCATCTGTAACGGCCAGGAGCGGTGGCGTATCGATGATGACTACATCGTAGAGTTTACTCAGCTCTGCCAGGAGCTCTCTGAAGTTGGCATGCATCAACAGTTCTGATGGATTAGGCGGTACCTGTCCACGGCTGATGAAATGCAGGTTATCAACCTCGAGCTTATTGATTGCCTGCTCAATACTGCAGCGCTTGGTTAGAAGGTCTGATAAACCGTTGCTGATTGGAGTAGCGAGGGACTTGTGCAGATGACCTTTGCGCATATCGGCATCAATCAATACAACCCTCTGCCCGCTTTGAGCAATGACTGCGGCCAGGTTAGAGGAAACAAACGTCTTGCCCACTTGCGGGCTAGGACCGGAAATCATGATCCGGTTATTGGTCGCATCCAGCCCCGCAAAATGCAAACAGGTGCGCAAGCTGCGGATCGATTCGATTGAGAGGTCAGTGGGATTACGCTGCGCCAGCAGGAAAGACTGACTGTTGACGCCATTGGCCAACCGAAGTTTTTTACTGTCTTCTTCCTGCTGCAGGACGCTGTATGGAATGGACGCATAGACCGGCAGCCCGAGTTTCTCGATAGCGTCCGGCCCTTCGATGCCTCGGCCCAACGATTTACGCACCAACACCAAGGCAACTCCGACAAATCCACCCAGGAGAGTAGCAGCAAGAATGATCAAGGCTTTGCGTGGTTTTACCGGCGAGGTAATGTCGACATCGGCCGTATCGATCAAGCGTGCATTACCGACCGCCCCGGCCCTGACGATGTCCAGCTCCTGGGATTTATTCAGCAGCTGGGTATAGATCTGTGTCGCCACTTCCACATCACGAGTGAGATTCAGCAGCTCCTGTTGTGTTGCAGGAAGATCCTGGACCTTCTTCTCCAAACCGTGGCGCTGTTTGTTCAAATCCCCTAACTGAGCCATCAAGGCGCGGTAGGTCGGGTGCTCTCGGGTGAACTTGCGATCCAGGTCCGCTTGCTGCAGTTTTAAATCGGAGATGCGCGTATCCAAAACCACCATCTGCTCAAGAACCGACTTGGTTTCGAGTGAAATATTGACTGTATTTCCGCGGGTTTGATAGCTGTTCAGCGCATTGCTGGCCTTGGCTAGATCTTCTTTGACCTGAGGGAGCTGTGCCTGGAGGAAATCCAGACTCTGGGCCGCCTCGGCAGACGTGCGCTGCACGTTCTGCTCTACATAAAGCGACGCAATTTTGTTCAGAATCTTTACCGCCAGGGCGTAGTCAGTGCTGGCCAGCGCCAGGCTGATAATGCCCGACTCCTTGCCTTGCTCGGACACTTCAAGGACGTCCTGGTAATTCTGGATGGTGACAATTCGTGGATTGCGAACGACTTCGAATTTAGCGCCAGGATTAGCGTCCATGTGCGCGACGAGCACCTCGACCCCGTTCTCCATGACGGTTGCGCCTGTGGTGCCATCGGCCAACAAACCGCCATCTTCATCATAGAGCTGGAAGCGGTTCTGCTCTGCGGCAATCAGGGTCAATTTTTCGCCCAACAGCTCATCAGGCAGGGTGAGCTTTTCGATTTCCAGGCGCTCGCCCCCCCAGGCGAAACTGTTCAAGCCGAAGAGCGGAGGCGAAACACTTTGCGCAGGGGTACTTTTATAGCGCCGGGCAATAAAACCACCCACGATGGGAAAGGTCTTGGGCGTTGTCACAATATCCAGGCGCAGATCATCGACGGTTTTACCAATGACCGCACGGGACTTGATGATTCCAATCTCGGTCGCCGCCGGGGATTGCCCACCGAGCATGCTGCTGATATCCGAGAAGCCCAACATGTCGTTCTTTTTCGGCTCGACCTGTACCAGGGCGTTTGCCAAATACACGGGCGACGACAATATCGAGTAGGCCGCACCGGTCACCATGAATGCTCCGGTAATGGCACCTATCAGCCACTTATGATCAATCAATGTGCCAAGCAAACCAAGAAGATCAATCTCGTCTCTATCTTTATCTCGGTCGCTGACTACTGACGGTAACTGCATAAGTTATATTCTTTACCATTAATGCTAATCTGAAAAATCATCCATCAACGTCCGAGGCGCTGCGCCCATGCGCAAACAGCATCTTCAATCAATGCATGGGCATGGACAAAAGCAGCTTTTCCTTGACGATACGGGTCCTTTATTTCGCGTTCACTCTGCCACTTCCCCAGAAGAAACACTTTACCTCTCGCGTGCGATGCGATACCTAGCACGTCTTTTACATGCTTGTTCTCCATCACCAGAATGAGGTCTGACTCATCAATAATGTCTGGAGTAATCTGCCGCGCTTTAAAACCGTCAACAACGACTTCCTTCTCTTCAAGAACGAGCCGAGCGTCGGGCTCCATAGGCTCGCCCACCCGCGCGGCCAGACCTGCGGAACTCACTACGATATCTGAAGATTCCAGCGCGTCGCGAAGCAACAGTTCGGCAGTAGGGCTTCGACAAATGTTGCCAACGCAAACAATAAGAATATTTCTGAACAAGGCTACTCTTCCCGTGCTGTGTCGATTCGGCCAATGTATTTCGGGGACATGAGTGAACCGACAGAATCGGTCCCGCATTCAGAGATGGCTCAATATTGCCAATGCTGGTGCATTAAATACCACGACCTATAAAAAACGCCCAAAGAGAATATCTGGACCAAAAATAACCAGAACGCCCCAAAAGGCAAAAACCCGACAAAAAATAACATTGAAGAACTTTTACTTTTAGCCGTAATCAATCAGTGATATGGGGAACCGAACAGCAAACATCCTCCTACCACCCCATATAAAAGAGAAGCTTATATATTTGCCAGGAGAGTCAGACATGAAATGGACAAAATCCAGATTGCTCGCAACCTCAAGCTTTGTCTTGCTCAACGCAGTTTGCACTGCCTTCGCCAGTGAAACCTTTCCCGCACTTACACAAGACAACAAAACGATCGGCATTCAAGTAAAGATTCAAAATTTCACCACTTCCGACGCTCAACAGATCAAGACCGCCGGCTTCGCGTTTGTGCGCCTTGATGTATGGTCCAACAGCCTGGGAAGCACTGCATACCAAACCCAGCTAAAAAATGCCTTTACCGCTGCAAGCTCCGCGAATTTGCCGGTGCTGATGACGGTTCGCTCGTTAAAAGCATTGACCAGCAACACCACCGACGGCAGCCACGACCTCGCGACTGCAGGAGAATCGTTCGCCCAGTCGGTCATTGATTTGGAGAAAACCTATCACTCTCAGCTTTTGGCTATCGAAATCTGGAACGAACCGGACCTGCCGACCTACTGGCCAACCGGCAACTTCGAGACCACATTTGTTCCTTTCATGAGCGCAGTCTGTAACTCATTGAATAAACGCGTCGCCTCAACCCCAGTCATCGGCTTCGGGTTCGCAAAGGCGCCAACCAAAGACTCCATGAGCACAATTGCCCTGACCAGGATTCTCACTGACCACCCAAAATGCCTGAACGCGATTTCGTATCACCCCTATGGAGTGTCGACCTCAGAAATCAACCGCACCCAGACTTTCATCATGGACACCTTCAAGTTACCGGGTGTCGCTTCCGAATGGGGAGTGCCGTCAGTCAGCGGCACCGGAGGAACAGCCGGCCAAGCATCAAAAATCACAAATTTCATTACAGAGATTAAAAAGCGGAACGTACCGTTGTTTTCAATCTACGAATGGAAAAACAATGACTCAGGGAGTAACGACGGAGAGAGAAATTTTGGTTTGGTAACGTCGGATGGTAAACCCAAGCCTGCAGCAATTGCGGTACAAGCGATATTGAATCCCCAGTAACCAATCAAATTTCCGCTGACGGGCCGCTAACTTTGTTAGTGGCCTGCGTATAACTCGCCTCATCCATGGCCAATGCTGCCTCCACCAAGGCTTCCAATAATACGCCTTGCGCCTCAAGGCGCTGATCTTGCTTGAAGTTACGCGAGTCATTCATTTGCCTGATCAACACATGAGTAACATGGAAGGGCGTGTTACATCCCACGCGTTTTAGCCAGACGGGAATTTTCCTTGCAGCTTTGACTTGGCCCATTCCAAGTATTCCAGCCATATTGTCCGGATGATTGCATCTCGAAACAGCCATCAGTTGCTCAAAAACCTCAGTCAGTTTCTTTAAGGTATAACCAAGAACGAGATCATCGAAGGTCTCCACAATGCCAGCCACCCGCTTACCCTGTGAAGTCATAACCCCATCCAGTACAGATACATATCAGCTTCACATTACATGGCATTTGATCCTGACTATTTGACATATTTTAACGTTATAACTCGCAGCGACTTGATGCGTTGATTAATGCCACCACGCATGCCCCAATATCACCTGGAACGGCAAATGGCGCTGAATCACCGACTTGACCCATGTGAGAGAAGTTGCCGCAACGGGGTCACCGGTCATTTGCTTTGAACCTGCGCGCCGTTTTGGCATCGTATTTACCGGTACTGCGCCCCCACCATTCAAACAACCGTTTTCAGGTTGTCGCCATCGGGGCCATCGATACACGTACACGCCCTTGAGTGGCTGTCAGCGCTCGGGTAATGTCATCAGACCCATAGGACAGAGCACGCCCATGACTTCCAAGCTGGAACAACTCAAACAAATGACCACCGTGGTCGCCGACACCGGCGACTTCGAAGCGATCGCTCGCGTTAAACCGGTAGACGCAACCACCAACCCTTCCCTGCTGCTCAAAGCCGCAGCCATTCCCGCCTATGCCGAGTTGTTGAACGCCAGCGTCAGCGACTGCAAGGGCGATGTGGGCCTGGCCAGTGACCGTTTTGGCGTTGCAGTGGGTCAGGAAATTCTGAAAGTGATCCCGGGCCGTATCTCCACCGAAGTGGATGCGCGCCTCTCGTTCGACACCGATGCCGTGCTCAAGCGTGCACATCGTCTGATCGAACTGTACGAAAAGGCCGGTATTGGCCGCGACCGCGTATTGATCAAGATCGCGTCCACTTGGGAAGGCATCCGCGCGGCCGAGATTCTGGAGAAGGAAGGCATCCAGACCAATCTGACCTTGCTGTTCTCCTTCGCTCAGGCAGCCGCCTGCGCTGACGCCGGGGTGTTCCTGATTTCGCCGTTCGTGGGTCGTATCTATGACTGGCACAAGAAAGCCACCGGCAACGAGTACACCGGTGCGGACGACCCTGGTGTGCAGTCGGTGACGCGCATCTACAACTACTACAAGGCCAACGATTACAAAACCGTGGTCATGGGCGCCAGCTTCCGCAACCTGAGCCAGATCGAGCAACTGGCCGGCTGCGACCGCTTGACCATCAGCCCGGACCTGATCGACAAGCTGGCAGCAGATACCGGCAAACTGGAGCGCAAACTGGCGCCAGGTCATGCCGGTGAAGCGCGTTTGAACCTCAATGAAACGCAATTCCGCTGGTTGTCCAACGAGGACGCCATGGCGACCGAGAAACTGGCTGAAGGCATTCGCCAGTTCGCTCGTGACCAGGAGAAGCTTGAGGCTTTGCTGCAGGCCAAGCTGTAACGGCTGACAGGCAACGCAAAAAGGGCGAACCCTCACAGGTTCGCCCTTTTTTATGCGCGCTTGCTTATGGTGTCAGTGCCGCTCCAGCGCATTCACCAGATCATGGAACGCTTCACGATTGGAGTCGTTCAGGCCCATGAGGATCTTGTGCGCTTCAAGCACCTTGATCCGCACCACTTCTTCGGACTGATCCTGGTCTGGCAGGTCGTCCAGGCACTCAGGGCATGGCACAGGCTTGTCAACGATGTTGAAGACCTGCTCGAAGCCCATGGATTGCAACAGACGGGTAATGTCTTCGTGGGTGGTGACGACCGTCGGCAGCAAGCCGACTTTCTGCCGCGACAGGATCGACAGTTTGGCCAGCAGGCCAAGTGTGGTGCTGTCGATGCTGCGGGTTTCGGTCAAATCGATCACGATCGCGTTGAAATTCATCGCGGTGAAGATTTTCTCAATAGTCGCATCCAACGCCGAACACAGGGTCAGGCGAACTTCACCGACGAATTTCAGGACGAAGGTGCCGTCCTGCTCGGCGAACTGGATTCTACCGGTACTCATTAAAGATTCCTGCTCAACACCAACAGGGCGATATCATCCGGCATCTCCCCTAGCGTGGCCAATCCAAAAACCTGCCGCAGACCATCCAGGCTGCCGCCCGCTGCCTTGACCCGTTGGGGCAACGCAGCTTCTTTTTCTTTGAGTGTGGGTTCTGGCAAAAGGTCCAGAATGCCATCAGACATCAGCGTCAGGCTGAACGTCGGCGGCAGCTCCAGCACGTGGTCTTCGTAGGTGGCTTCATTGAAGAGGCCCACCGGCAAGCCACGTCCTTCCAGATAACGAACACTGTCGGGTGTGTACAACACAGGCAACGGCAAATGACCACCGATGCTATAGGTCAACAAACCTGTCTCCTCGTCGATGACTCCACCGACCATTGTGACGTGTTTACCCAGCTTACAACTGATCAGGCCCCGGTTGATATGACCAAGAACCTCTGAAGGCTTGAATTCCGGCAATGTGCCGCTGCGCTTGGACTCGAACAACAAGCGCGTGGTCATGAACTTCAGCAGCACGGTGACGAAGGCTGAAGAGGCGCCATGACCGGAAACGTCCGCGAGATAGAACGCGACACGACGCTCATCGACCCGGAAGTAGTCGACAAAATCACCCGACAGGTACAGCGACGGGATGATCTGGTGAGCGAACTTGAACTCGTCGATGGCCCAGGGGCTGACCGGCAGCATGTTCATCTGCACCTGGCGACCGGCGTTCTGGTCTTCCTGGAGCAGGTTCAGGCTGGCGGCGAGCTCGCGGTTGGCCTTTTCCAGCTTCTCGCGGTAACGCTGGTTTTCCAGCAGCAGGCGCGCGCGATCCAGGGCCCGACGCACAGAGTGCTCAAGCACAGCCAGATCTTCGAGAGGCTTGATCAGGTAATCCGCCGCGCCCAGGCGCAATGCCTCGACCGCGTCGTTCATCACGCCGGCACCCGACACCACGATCACAGGGGTTTGCGGTGAAAGTTCGGTGACCTGGCGAATGAGTTCGAGCCCGCCCATCTGCGGCATGCGCAGATCGCAGATGACCAAGTCGGGCTTGTCTTGCTCGAATACCTGAAGACCCTGCTGACCATTGCTGGCCTGCAAGACGCTGAAACCACTGTCTTCCAAATAGGCGGCGAGGCTCGCGCGCACTACTTCGTCATCATCGATTATCAGCAGCGTGGCACTGGTTTTTGGCATGTGGGCAAACGGCGCCAGAATTAGGTTGGCGTAGCGGCTCGGGATTTTGGCCCGGCTCACACTACTGGATTCGCTTTCTAGCCTCTCTGTCGCACTGTTATCGAGCACTTGCCCTACACACAGGTTCACCAGAGGTGCCCTTCTAAGGCGCAGACGGTACTCCCATCCGCGAGGCGTTTCAAGCTCACGCCGATGGTCGCTTGACATCCACTTGTGTCAAATCACCGGGAGTTATAAGAACAGCCAAAACCGAAACTCAAAGTAAGGACGTTCGAGGTCGAAAAATGCAGAAGGCGGCACAATGGCCGCCTTCTTTTTTACCGGTAGAAATCAGAAATCGTCTTCGACCTGGCCGTCTTTCACCTTGAATTCACGGTTCTGCAAGTACGCGTTACGAATGAAGGTGTACTTGTCGCCAGTGATCAGTTTCTCAGAGGACAGCAGGTTCGCCCGGGTATCGACAATGTTCAGGCCGAAGACCGAATTGCGCACCGGCACATCGTTGATATAGCGATACGGGCCGGTGTAGCTGTCGACGAGTTTCGAAGGCGCATCACGCAAGGTGCTTGGGCCAAGCAGCGGCAGCATCACGTATGGACCACTGCCTACGCCCCAAAAGCCGAGTGTCTGGCCGAAGTCTTCGTCATTGCGTTGCAGGCCCATTTTGGTGCCGACGTCGAAGAAACCCAGCAGGCCGAAGGTGGTGTTGAAGATCAAGCGTGCAGTGTCGACACCAGCCGCTGCCGGTTTGGCCTGCAGGATATCGTTGGCGAGGTTGGTCACATCGCCGACGTTGCGGAACATGTTGTGGATGCCGTCTTCAAGGAACTGCGGCGTCACGAACTGGTAGCCCTGGGCCAAAGGCTTCAGTGCATAGGTATCGAGCACGTCGTTGAATTTATAGATCGGGCGGTTGATGCTTTCCCAAGGGTCATCTTCCGACGCTGCCTGGGCAACGAACGGAACCAGCATCGCGCTGGCGCACACACAAAACTGAGCTAGATGATTGCTCCAGCGCATAGAAGAACTCCTTGGACTGTACCGTCGCCGAGCGCTGGGCTCGACGCAAAGACCGCTAGTATAAGACGGAAACGCCACTTTAGGCAGCATCGCAGCCGGACGCCTGCGGGTAGTTCCTGTCGATTGTGAGCGATTCACATCCATGTCACTCAACTGTCACCGACGGACCTTAGCCTTGAGGCTATTTCAGGGACGTTGACATGCCGCACGCCGAAACCAAGCCTCAAACCGCGCCGAACCTGACTGCCGTGCTGTTCGGCCTCAGTGGTTGCCTGGTGGATTTCGGCGCTCACACGCGTCTGAACAGCGGCCATTTGGCCGAACACGCCGAGGCGACCCCCGGCGCGCTCGACAGCCTGCGCAGCTTGCAGCTCCAGCAAATTCCTTGCGCCTGGCTCGATGAACTGCCCCCTGCCCTCAGCCAATCCCTGGCAATCGCCCTGCCGGAATGGGTCAAACCCTCGCAACACCTTGCAACAATCAATCCTTGGCCGGCACCCAATGCATGCTGGCAGGCACTGATGGAGCTGAACGTCGAACGACTCGATGGTTGCGTGCTGGTCAGCGGCGAACCACACCTGCTGCAATCAGGGCTCAATGCCGGTCTGTGGACCATCGGCCTGGCATCCTGCGGCTCGCTTTGCGGACTTTCGCCCATGCAATGGCAGGCTTTGTCCCAGCAGGAGCGGGACATCAAGCGCGGCAAGGCAACGATGCAATTGTTTGGTCTCGGTGTGCATTCGGTGATCGATCATCTCGGTGAACTCGACACCTGCCTGGCGGATATCAGCCTGCGTCGGCTCAAGGGCGAAAAGCCCTGATCGCCGCCTCACACCTATGAAGCATGCAGGTTACGCGGGAGTGGATTAATCTAAAGGTCAGCCATAGACCTTTGGCCTGACGCTGCGGTCTATGCCAGTGCCAATCGAGAGAAGGAAGAACGCCATGCCTGCCCGCGAACTGCAAGAACAGCTCAATGCCCTGCGCGAGCAATTGGAACAGAATCCTCCGCTGACTGAAGTCGAGCGCGAAGACCTGCGTACTCTGATGCAACAGATCGAACTGGAGCTTGAGCTCGAAACCAAAACCCAAGACTCCAGCATTGCCGACAACGTAAACCTGGCCGTTGAACGCTTCGAACTCGAACACCCTACCCTTGCCGGCACCCTGCGCAACATCGGGCAAGCCCTGGTCAACATGGGAATCTGAACCCACAAAACCTTGTAGGAGCGAGCTTGCTCGCGATGGAGTGTCAGCTAACTTGATGTCGACTGATACACCATCGCTAGCAGGCTAGCTCCCACAGGTAGAGGGTTACTGGCGGACCAGACGATGGTTCGGCAGCTGTACGGTTTCAGTGCTCCGATACGGATTGATATCCAACCCGCCACGTCGTACATAGCGCGCATACACCGTCAATTTCTCCGGTTTGAGCAGCCGTTGCAGATCGAGGAAAATCCGCTCCACGCACTGCTCATGGAAGTCCGAGTGCTGGCGGAAGCTGACGATGTACTCCAGCAGACTGGCGTGATCCAGCGCCGCACCACGGTACTCCACCACCACGCTGCCCCAGTCCGGCTGACTGGTGACCGGGCAATTGGACTTGAGCAAGTGGCTGTGCACGCTCTCTTCGACAATGCGCGAATCATCGCAACGCAGCAGTTCCGGACGCGGATGTTCGTAGTTGCTGACGCTGATATCCAGTTCATCGATGCACACACCCGGCAACGCAACGACGCCTTCAGCCTCGACCTCTTTCAGGCTACGGACGCGCACGCCGACCGTTTTGCCGGCGGCGGCCGACAGGTCTTTGACCAGCGTCGCTTCCAGGGTGGCGGTATCGGCAAACGGCGTCTGGTTCAGGGAGTTGAGGTACAGCTTGAACGACTTCGACTCGATGATGTTCGGCGAGTCCGCCGGGATGCTGAACTCACCGATCGCCACCACCGGTTTGCCCGACGGCAACAGCCACGACAGTTCGAAGCAGTTCCAGAAATCCACACCCTTGTACGGCAAGGTTTGCGCCGTCAGGCCCAGCTCGGCCCACTTCGCGGTGCGCGGGATCGGGAACAGCAGGGACGGTGTGTAAGTGGCGATGTATTCGCTGGATTTGCCCAGCGGCGAATGTTCGGCTGCGGGATGCATGGCGGAAACCTGACTGAAGAATCAGCGGATTCTATCAGCCTTTGCTCCCGCCTTTGAGTGCTTACTGACTGACAGTCAATTTGCCGACCATGCCGGCCTGATAGTGGCCGGGAATGTTGCAGGCAAACTCCAGGTTGGTGGCCTTGCTGAAAGTCCAGGTCAGTTCGGCGGTTTTGCCCGGTTCCACCAGCACGCTGTTGGGGTCGTCGTGTTTCATGCCGCTCTTCGTGTCATGTCCCATGGCACCGTGATCCATATCGGCCATGCTGCCGTGATCCATTTCCTTCACGCCCGTAGGCGTCAGCATGCCGCTTTGCTGCATCTGCAACATTTCCTGTTGATGTTTAACGTGCATCGCCGCATCACCGAGGTTGAATTCGTGCAGCAACTGACCTTTATTCACCAGCACGAAGCGCACGGTTTCCCCAGCCTTGATATTGATGGCCTTGGGCGTGAAAGTCATGTCGCCCATCACCACTTCAACACTGCGGCTCGCCTTGGATGCCGGGGCCGGCTGACCGAAGTCATAGGTAGGCGCCGGCGACGCCCACACCGGCGAACTCAATGCCAACACACAGGTGACCAGCAGTACAGATTTGCGCAGAAACATCGTCGTACTCCAACAAAATAAGGTTCAGCTTGCAGAAAACTCTAAACTTCCACCGCTGCCCGCAACCTGACAGCCAGATTACAACTTTGTCAGGTTGGCCTGCATTACCGTCGCCCGCGGTATAAAGCGTTTGTTCCATTTAGCCTGAGTTGCCCATGAAACTGCTGATCGTCGAAGACCAACCGAAAACCGGCCACTACCTGCGCCAAGGCCTGGCCGAGGCCGGTTTCAATACCGAACTGGTGGCCGATGGCAGCACCGGCCAGCAAATGGCGTTGAGCGGTGAGTACGCGCTGCTGATTCTCGATGTAATGCTACCCGGTCGCGATGGCTGGCAGATTCTGCAAGCGGTGCGCAGCGCGGGCCTGGACACGCCGGTGCTGTTTCTCACCGCACGCGACGCTGTGGAGGATCGGGTTTACGGCCTCGAACTCGGCGCCGACGATTATCTGGTCAAGCCTTTCGCTTTCTCCGAATTGCTGGCCCGGGTGCGCAGCCTGTTGCGCCGTGGCAGCAGTGCTACCCAGGACACCAGCCTGCAACTGGCCGATCTGCGCCTGGACCTGATCCGTCGCCGGGTGGAGCGCGGCGGCCAGCGCATCGACCTGACAGCCAAGGAATTTGCCCTGCTGGAAATGCTTCTGCGTCGCCAGGGCGAAGTGCTGCCCAAATCGTTGATCGCCTCCCAGGTCTGGGACATGAATTTCGACAGCGACACCAATGTCATCGAAGTCGCGATCCGTCGATTGCGCCTGAAGATCGACGATGAGTTCCCCAACAAACTGATCCATACCGTACGCGGCATGGGTTACGTGCTTGAAGAGCGTCCTGTCTGATGCGCCGATTGTCCTTGAGCAACCGTCTGGCACTACTGTTTGCGGCGTGCACCGCCGTGGTGTCGCTGTTTGCCGGAGTGTTGTTCAGCCGCGCCAGCGAGACGCACTTCATTGAACTCGACCAGCAACTACTGGATGGCAAGCTGATTGGCTTGCGCCGCGCGCTACACGACATTCAATCGAATGACAGCAAAATCAAACTGACCGATGAGTTGAGCCGGCAAGCAGATCTCTCGTTGCGGATCACCGGCAGCGACGGCCAACGCTGGTACGACAGCTCGGCGAGCCTGCCCGACAAGCTCCCGCAACAACCGGGCCTGTCGACCCTAAACGACGACGGCACCGACTACCGTGTGCTCAATGCGCCGCTGTTCGTCGACAAACCCGACTCCCCGCAACTGACGCTTTTGCTGGACATCACCCATCACCAGCATTTCCTGCAACGCATGCAGCACCTGATCTGGCTAACCGTTGGCCTGTCTGCCCTGGCCACTGCCCTGCTCGGTGCCTGGGCAGCGCGCAGCGGGTTGCGGCCATTGCGGCGCATCAGTGCCGTCGCCAGCGGCGTGTCGGCACAATCGCTCAATGCCCGCCTTCCAGAAGAAAACATGCCACCGGAGCTGGCGGAAATGGCCCACCACTTCAACGCCATGCTCGGACGTCTCGATGACTCATTTCAACGGCTGTCCGCGTTTTCCGCCGACATCGCCCATGAACTGCGCACACCATTGTCGAACCTGCTGACCCACACCCAGGTCACCCTCACCCGCCCACGCGCCCTTGAGGACTATCGCGAAGCGCTGCACAGCAATCTCGAAGAACTGCAATGGATGGCACAACTGGTCAACGACATGTTGTATCTGGCGAAAGCCGACCACGGCCTGTTGACGCTTAAACGCGAAACGCTGGAACTGGCGGATGAGACGGATGTGTTGCTGGAGTTTTTTGCACCGCTGGCGGAGGACGCCGGGGTGAAGCTGAGTCGTGAGGGGCATGCACAGATCGGGGGTGATCGCAGCATGTTGCGCCGGGCCTTGTCGAATTTACTGGATAACGCGTTACGGTTTACCCCGGTTGAGGGCTATGTGCGCTTGTCCATTCTCGATCAACCAAAAGGGGTGCGCGTGTCGGTCGAGAACAGCGGCGACGGAATTTCAGCGGAGTTGTTGCCCCGGCTATTTGATCGGTTTTATCGGGCTGATCCGGCGCGGCAGGAAGGTAGCAGTGAACATGCGGGGCTGGGGCTGGCGATCACTCAGTCCATCGTCCGGGCCCATGGTGGGCAGATTCGTTGCGAATCGGCTGATGGGTGGACGAGGTTTTTGATCGAGTTACCAAAGAAGGATTGAGGCTGGCAGAACTGGCCTCATCGCTGGCAAGCCAGCTCCCACAATGTACGGGTTGAATCACACCTGTGTGAACAACTCAAAACCCTGTGGGAGCTGGCTTGCCAGCGATAGCGATTTCAGCGTTTACGAATACCGCAACGCGTGAGCCGGTTCGATCTTCGCCGCACGCCAAGCCGGGTAAATAGTCGCCAGGAAGCTCAACACAAACCCAGCCGTGCAGATCAAGGCGACATCCCCGCCCTGCAACTCAGACGGCAAATTGCTGACGAAATACACGTCTGAACTGAAGATATGCTGCCCGGTGACCCGCTCCACCCAGCCCACCATCTCGCTGACGTTCAACGCCGCGATCACGCCGAGCACGCCACCAATCAAGGTGCCGACGATGCCGATCACAGTGCCCTGGACCATGAAGATAGCCATGATCTGGCGTGGCGTGGCACCGATGGTGCGCAGGATCGCGATGTCCGCGCCCTTGTCGTTCACCACCATGATCAAGGTCGCGATGATGTTGAACGCCGCCACCGCGACGATCATCAGCAACAACAAGCCGATCATGGTTTTTTCCATCTTCATCGCGCTGAACAGGCTGCCTTGAGTGTGGGTCCAGTCGTCAGCCTTGTAAGCGGCGCCCAACCCGGTGGCGATGGTGCTCGACACTTGCGGCGCCGCGTACAGATCCTTCACCGCCAGGCGCACGCTCTGCACCTGATTCGGCTCCCAATGCTGCATCTGCGCGGCGTCGGCAACGTGGATCAGGGCCATCGACCCGTCAAGTTCGGCGCCGACCTTGAACACGCCAACCACGTTCAAGCGCTGCATGCGCGGGGTAATGCCGCCCGGTGCATTGCTGACTTCCGGCACGATCAGAGTGATCTTGTCGCCGACGTTCAAGCGGAAGCGCCGCGCCGTGATCTCGCCGATCACCACGCCAAACTCGCCTGGCTTCAAGGCATCCAGTCGCCCCTGGACAATGTGCTTGGCCACGATCGACACCTGGCCTTCCAGCGCCGGATCGACGCCGCTGACCTGGATCGGTTGCATCGTGCCCTTGTAGGACAGCATGCCTTCCATCTCGGTGAACGGCACGGCGGCGGTGACTTCCGGGTTCTTCATGGCGGCAGCTGCAACGGGCTGCCAATCGTCAATCGGGTTAACGCCGACGATGGTCGCGTGCGGCACCATGCCGAGGATGCGCGAGCTCATTTCGCGCTGGAAGCCGTTCATCACCGACAGCACCACGATCATCGCCAGCACGCCTAGGGCGAGGCCGATCATCGAGGTCATCGAGATGAAGGAAACAAAGCGATTGCGGCGCTTGGCGCGGGTATAGCGCGTGCCGATAAAGATCGATAACGGTCTGAACATTCGCTGGGGCACCGTATAAAAATAAAGACCCGACGCACCTTTCAGCCGCGTCGGGTTTCAATCCGTTAGATGGGAGTCAGGCAACCTTCCTGCAAGTGCAGGACGCGGTCCATCTGGCGGGCCAGGTTCATGTCGTGGGTCACTACCAGGAACGCCGTGCGCATCGAGGTGCTGAGCTCCAGCATCAAGTCCTGAATGCCCTGGGCGGTGTGGGAGTCGAGGTTGCCGGTCGGCTCGTCGAGCATCACCAGACCCGGTTTGTTCACCAAGGCTCGGGCAATGGCCACACGCTGACGCTCGCCGCCGGACAGTTCCGCCGGTTTGTGTTCCAGGCGATGGCCCAGCCCTACTCGCTCCAGCAACGCCGTTGCGCGATGACGGGCTTCCGGGATCGGCGTCTTGCCGATCAGCAGTGGCATGCAGACGTTTTCCAGCGCGGTGAATTCCGGCAGCAGGTGGTGGAACTGGTACACGAAACCCAACGAGCGGTTACGCAGCAGGCCGCGCTTCTTCTCACTCAGCGCCGACAGTTCTTCACCGTCGAGCCAGACACTGCCCTTGGTTGGCGTATCAAGACCGCCCAGCAGGTTGAGCAAAGTACTTTTGCCCGAACCCGAGGTGCCGACAATCGCCACGCGCTCACCTGGATGCAGCTCCAGCTGCAGACCGGCCAGAACTTCTACCGACTCAGGACCTTCCTCGTAGGATTTTCCGAGGTTGCGGCAGCTCAAGATTGCTTTATCAGTCATGCCCGACTCACTCATAACGTAGCGCCTCCGCAGGCTGGGTGCGCGCGGCACGCCAGGCTGGATACAGGGTGGCGAGGAAACTCAGGACCAACGCCGCAGAACAGACCATCACCACGTCCTGGCTCTGCACTTGCGACGGCAGGTAATCGATGAAGTACACGTCGGCGTTGAGGAATTTATGCCCGATCAGGCCTTCGAGCGCCGAGATCGCAGCGCTGACGTTCAACGCGGCGAAGATCCCGACCACTGCGCCGATCGCCGTACCGACCACGCCAATGACCGTGCCTTGCACCATGAACGTGCGCATGATCGTCCCCGGCGTGGCGCCGAGGGTGCGCAGGATCGCGATGTCGCCCTTCTTGTCGTTCACCACCATCACCAGCGTGGAAATGATGTTGAACGCGGCGACCGCAACGATCAGCAGCAACAGCAGGCCGATCATGGCTTTTTCCATGCGGATCGCCTGATACAGGTTGCCGTGGGTACGGGTCCAGTCGCGGGCGTAGTAATGATCTTCGCCGAGCTCGCGAGCGATGCTCCACGCGGTGCGCGGTGCCTGGAACAGATCGTCGAATTTCAGGCGGATGCCCTGGACCTGATCCGGTTTCCAGCGATGCAACCGCGCCAGGTCCTGAAGATTGGTGATGCCCAGGTAACCGTCGATCTCGCCGGCGCCGACGTGGAAGATGCCGACCACGGTGAAGCGCTTCATGCGCGGGAACATCCCGGCCGGGGTCACGGTGACTTCCGGCGCGACGAAGGTCAGCTTGTCGCCGATCGCCGCGCCGAGCTTGGCCGCTGCCTTGTCGCCGATGACGATGCCGAACTCGCCGGGCTTCAGATCGTCGAGTTTGCCCTGCTGCATGAAGTGATCAATGATCGAAACCTGGCGCTCCAGCGCCGGGTCGATGGCATTGAGCAGGACTTTCGAGACCTTGCCGTTGTTGGTCAGCAGACCCTGCATTTGCGTGAACGGCGCCACGGCCGTCACCTGCGGGTTCTGCTTGACCTTGGCGGCCAGGCTTTGCCAATCGCTGATCGGCTCGCCGGATTCTATGGTCGCGTGGGGCACCATGCCCAGCACGCGGGTGCGCATCTCATGATCGAAGCCGTTCATGACCGACAGCACTACAATCATCACGACCACGCCAAGGGCGAGCCCGATCATCGAAGTCAGGGAAATGAATGACACAAAATGATTGCGACGCTTTGCACGGGTATAACGCGTGCCGATAAATACGAAGAGAGGTCTGAACATGTCGGGGCTTGTTCGGAGGGAAAAGGAACGTCCTTGTGGCGGGGGTCGATAACCAGCTTTACACTCAGACCACCGCCGCTACCATGGGTTCGCCATGTCGACATTAGATGAAGAAGATCGCCGCGAATACTACCGTATCGAGGACACGATCGCACTGGAAATTCGGCCCCTGTCCGCTCCCGAAGCCGCAGGCCAGGAAGTGTTGCAGGATGCTTCCCCACTCTTCAACCTGCTCAGCGAATTGCACCTGAGCGAATTCGAGTCGCAGCACCTGTTGCGCCAGATCAGCGAACGCGACCGCACGACCGCTGCATTCCTCAAGTCGCAGAACAAGCGCATCGACTTGCTGAGCCAGGTCGTCGCGCTGACGGTGCTGGGGCAGATCGGCGAGCCGCAGCCGGTGATCATTTCCGAAGGCGGCATCGACTTTCAGCATCCAACGCCTATCGCCACCGACGCACGCCTGTCGGTCAAACTGGTGCTGATGCCGCAAGCCCTGGGCCTGTTGCTGCGCGCTCGCGTCACCCATTGCGACCGCAAGGGCGATGGCTACGACGTCGGCACCGAGTTCGAACACCTGACCGACGCCCAGCGACAGCTGCTCGCCCGCCACATCTTGCAAAAGCAGGCCCAGGAACGACGTCTGGCCCGCGAACAACTCGAATCCGGCAATTAATTTAAGGAAGAACCGTGACCCTCATCTACGGCCATCGCGGCGCCAAGGGCGAAGCACCGGAAAATACCCTGACCAGTTTTCAGGAATGTCTCAAGCACGGCGTACGCCGCTGCGAACTGGACCTGCACCTGTCCATGGATGGCGAGTTGATGGTCATCCACGACCCGACACTCAAGCGCACTACTGACCGGCGCGGCAAGGTGGTCGAACATACGGCGGCAGAGCTGGTGACCTACGACGCGCGCAAAGGCGGACCGGGCTGGATCAAACCCTGCCCGATTCCGACGCTCGAAGAACTGTTCGAGAAATGCGACTTCGATCACTGGCAACTAGAGGTCAAGAGCGCCTCACGCACCCGCGCCGCGACCACCGTGCTGGCGATCCGCGAAATGGCACAACGGCATGGCCTGCTGGACAAGGTGACCATCACCTCGAGCTCCCGGGAAGTGCTGAAAGCCGCGCTGGACCTGGTGCCGGACGTCTCTCGTGGAATGGTGGCCGAGTACGCCTGGCTCGACCCGTTGAAGGTCGCGGCAAGCTATGGCTGTGAGATTCTGGCGCTGAACTGGACCCTGTGTACGCCGGAACGCCTGCAGAAGGCGCAGCGTCAGGGGCTGCATGTGTCGGTATGGACAGTCAACGAGCCCGCGCTGATGCGCAGACTCGCCGACTTCGGCGTTGACAGCCTGATTACAGACTTTCCCGGTTTGGCCACTGCCACGCTCGAGAATTGCTGAAATCGGTCTCCCCGGCCGGCTCAGGCCACCGGCCGGAGCCGCTCAAAAAAGCCGGTTGAGGCCGTCGTAAGCCGCTACCCGATAGGCTTCGGCCATGGTCGGGTAGTTGAACGTGGTGTTGACGAAGTACTTCAGGGTGTTGAGCTCGCCCGGCTGGTTCATGATCGCCTGACCGATGTGCACGATCTCCGACGCCTGATAACCGAAGCAGTGAACGCCCAGCACTTCCAGGGTTTCACGGTGGAACAGGATCTTCAGCATGCCTTGCGGCTCACCGGCGATCTGCGCACGCGCCATGCTCTTGAAGAACGCCTTGCCCACTTCGTACGGCACTTTGGCCTGGGTCAGTTCCTGCTCGTTCTTGCCGATCGAGCTGATCTCCGGAATGGTGTAGATGCCGGTCGGCACGTCATTCACGAAACGCCAGCTGCCATTATCGACGATGCTGCCCGCCGCCGAACGACCCTGGTCGTGTGCGGCACTGGCCAGGCTTGGCCAGCCGATAACGTCGCCGGCGCCATAAATGTTCTGGATGCCGGTGCGATAGTTTTCGTCGACTTCGATCTGGCCACGGCCATTGACCTTCACGCCGATGTTTTCCAGACCCAACTGATCGGTGTTGCCGGTACGACCGTTGCACCAGAGCAAGGCGTCGGCCTTGATCTTCTTGCCGGACTTGAGGTGCAGGATCACGCCGTTGTCCACGCCTTCGACGCGGTCGTAGTCTTCGTTGTGGCGAACCGTGATGTTGTTGTTGCTGAAGTGATAACTCAGCGCCTGGGAAATTTCCGAGTCGAGGAAGCTCAGCAACTGACCACGGTTATCCACCAGTTCAACCAGTACACCCAGACCGCTGAAGATCGAGGCGTATTCGCAACCAATCACGCCAGCGCCGTAAACGATGAGTTTGCGCGGAGTGTGGCCGAGGCTGAGGATGGTGTCGCTATCGTAGATACGCGGATGGTGGAAATCGATGTCCGCCGGGCGATACGGGCGCGAACCGGTGGCGATGATGATGTGTTTGGCCACCAGTTTTTCGACCACGCCGTTGGCGCAGACCACTTCCACAGTTTGCTCGTCGGCGAAGCTGCCGGTGCCGAAGAATACATCGACGCGGTTACGGGCGTAGTAGCCGGTACGCGAGGCGACTTGTTTGGAAATGACTTTCTCGGCGCTTTTCAACACGTCCGGGAACGAGAACCAGCGCGGCTCACCAATGGCCCGGAACATCGGGTTGGTGTTGAACTGCATGATCTGCCGGACCGAGTGACGCAGTGCCTTGGACGGGATGGTGCCCAAGTGAGTGCAGTTGCCGCCGACCTGGCGACGGCTATCGACCATCGCCACCTTGCGCCCTGCCTTGGCGGCGTTCATTGCCGCGCCTTCCCCTGCCGGGCCGGAACCCAGCACCACCACGTCGTAGTTGTAGACAGCCATGCGTACTCCTCAGAACAGGCCGTGACGCCATCGGCGCCTGCGGCTAAATCACGCCAATCTGTGGCGTGAAGGAACAATTTGGGGCCAGTGCAGAACCCGGACACAGTCTATAGAAGCGTCAACGCCGCGCACATTAACCCTTGGTCGCGTCGTAGGCTACTTTTGCCTGCGCTACAACGCCAGTTTTCAATGCTCAAATCGCCGAAATCATTCGGTTTTTCTGCCACTGAGGCGTTCAAAAGCGTGACTGCTGCGTGTGACGAAACCTGTATCGGCACGAATCACAAAAAATGCGCCGATATCGTGTTTTTCTACGTAGTCCCAACCGCGCTCCGGGCCGAGAATCAACAACAGCGTCGATAAGCCATCGGCCATCAACGCAGAAGGATGAATTACCGTAACGGACGCTAGCGCGTGTGAGACCGGCGCACCGGTGCGGGCATCGAAGGTGTGGGAATAACGCTGGCCGCCCTGCGAGAAATAATTGCGGTAGTCGCCAGACGTGGAGAGCCCGAAGCCGTCGATGGCGACGATGCGCTCGGCCACTTGTTGATCATCGCGAGGTTCTTCCAGGGCAATGCGCCACGGTGAGCCGCCGAGCTTCTTGCCGGAGGCCTTGAGTTCGCCGGTCACTTCGACAAGAAAGTCATGAATCCCGAGCGTTTCGAGCTTCGCGGCAATCGTGTCCACCGCGTAGCCGGCAGCGATGCTGTTGAAATCGACTTCGACCGCAGCGTCCTTGCACAACTGGTCACCGTTGATGCGCAAGTGACCATGACCGACTCGCTGGCGCGCCTTGGCGATCGCCTCGGCCGTCGGGACTTTTTCTTCTCGAGTCTGAGGGCCGAAACCCCAAAGATTGAGCAGCGGCTCCACCGTCAAATCGTAGGAACCGTCGCTTTGCACTGACAGTTGCTCGCCCACGCGGACCAGTTCGAGGATCGACGCGGGCATTTTCTGACAGTGGTTGGCGGGCAATTGGTTGAAGCGTTCGATGTCGGAGTCACTGCGGTAGGTCGACATTTGTTGATCGACTTCAGCCAGGATTTGTTCGACTTCGCCGCGGACTTCTGTCGGAGCGGGAGCACCAGTCTGGCGCACGTACTTGATCGACCAAGTGCTGCCCATGGTCGGGCCGCCGAAGCTTTCCAGCGTGTCGCCGTTACCGCAGGCGGACAACGCACCCATCAGCGCCAGAAAAAAAACCTTCCAACCGCTCAAAAAATCTCGCCTCTACTGACACCAAGATAAAAGATCGCAGCCTTCGGCAGCTCCTACAGGATTGCATACCTTTGCA
>NZ_JBSVXD010000006.1:0-81473 GCF_054070755.1 Pseudomonas sp. SDO5591_S426
GTGGTCACAAACCTGTGGGAGCTGGCTTGCCAGCGATGGGGCCCTTGAATCAAACCTTGAACTGATTGATCAACCGCCGCTGCTGCTCCGCCAGTTTGGTCAAATCCGCACTGGCCGCGCTCGATTCATCCGCGCCACCCGCCACTTCATTGGCCACTTGTCCGATATTGATCACGTTGCGATTGATGTCGTCCGCCACCGCACTTTGCTCCTCGGCGGCGCTGGCGATCTGGGTGTTCATGTCGTTGATCACCGACACTGCCTGAGTGATGGTTTCCAGGGCTTCGGCCGCTTTGGCCGCGTGCTGCACGCTTTCGTCCGTGCGGTTCTGGCTGTCTTCCATCACCCGCACCACATCCCGCGTGCCTTGTTGCAGCTGTTGAATCATGGTCTGGATTTCTTCGGTGGCTTTCTGGGTTTTCTGCGCCAGATTGCGCACCTCGTCGGCCACCACGGCAAAGCCGCGGCCCTGTTCACCGGCGCGGGCAGCTTCGATGGCCGCGTTCAAGGCCAGCAGGTTGGTCTGTTCGGCGATCCCGCGAATGGCGGTGAGAATCGCGTTGATGTTTTCGCTGTCCTTGGCCAGGGTTTGCACCACGCCGACCGCCCGGCCGATTTCCACCGCGAGAGCACCGATGGAGTTGGACGTGTCGCGCACGATCGCCATGCCCTGGCTGGCAGCCTGGTCGGCATGGCTGGCGGCTTGCGCGGCCTGGGTTGCGTTGCGGGCCACGTCCTGAGCGGTGGCGGTCATTTCCTGTACGGCGGTGGCCACTTGATCGATCTCGGCCATTTGCTTGTGCACGCCGGTGTTGGTGCGGATGGCGATGTCGGCGGTGTGTTCCGAGGAATCGCTGACGCTCTGCACCGAGGTCACCACTTGGGTGATCATCACCTGCAACTTGGCCAGGAACGTGTTGAAGCCTTTGGCGATCGAGCCGAGTTCGTCGGCGCGGTCACTGGTCAGGCGGCGCGTCAGGTCGCCTTCGCCCTGCGCAATGTCATCTAGCATGGCAACCATCTGCTTCAGCGGACGGGCAATGCCGTGGCCCACCAGCCAGATCACCAGCAAACCGATACCGGCAATCACCAGGCCGACCATCGCCATGCCGAAGGTGTCGGATTTGCGCTGTGCGTTCAGGTCAGCCTGAAGTGTTTGCAGGTCGGCCATCACCGCGTTCAGCGGCAGTTGCAGCATGAGGGTCCAGCGCGCATCGGTCTGGCCGATGCCGAACGGCAGGTATAACTCGATCCGGCCCTGGGCCTTGTCGACGGTGTAAGTGACTTCGCCGCGCTTGAGATTGGCCATGTTGGCAATCTGCTTGCTGTCGAGGATGTCGCTGACTTTTTCGCCGAATTTGCTCGGGTCCTTGGTGTATGCAACGATTCGGCCATTGCCGCCGATCAGGGCCATTTCCCCGGCGCCGCTGTAGAGTTTCTGGTTGGCGCCCAGGAGCATTTCCTGGATGAAGTTCACCGACAGGTCGGCACCGACGATGCCCTGGAAGGCGCCGTTGAGCATGATCGGTTCAATAAAGGAGGCGAGCATGACGATTTTGTCGCCGACCTTGTAGGGCGCTGGATCGATCACGCAGGATTTTTTGGTTTCTTTCGAGCACAGGTAGTACTCGCTGGCGCGCACGCCGGTGGACAGGGTTTTCTGGTCATCGACGTCCACCAGTTTGTCCAGGCCCAGGCTGCCGTCTTCATTGCGGAACCACCACGGCAGGAAGCGACCGTTGCTGGCATCGATGCCCACGACCTGTGTGCCGATGTAGGCCGCATCGTTGTGATCCAGTGCGTCTTTTTCCCAACCGATGTAGGTGCCGAGGATCTTCGGGTTCTTGGCCACGTTTTCCTTGATCAGCCCGATCAATTGCTCACGGCTGAGGCTCAACGCAGATTTTCCATCAGCGCCGGGTGTGCCGATCAGCGCGTTGATTCGCACCAGACCGCCGGCAATCAGCAGCGGCGCTTCGAGTTCACGCTGGATCTGGCTGACCTGGGTTTGCGCCAGCGAGGTCAGGCGCTGTTCGATGACTTGCTCGAATTGCGCCTGGGTCCGCTCCTGGACCATGTCTTGCGTTCGGGCACCGGAAAACAGCGCGTACACGACCAGGGCCGCCACGACACTTAGAACGATGGCGCCGGCCAGGGCCGCCACGGAAAACTGGATCGATTTGAATTTCATGGGTGCTCCGCACGCAAAAGGTCGTCTGCGGAGGTGTATCGGCAGGGGGTGGAAGGGGCATGAGCGGGTGTGGGTGAAATGACTGTTTTGGAGAGCTCGATGTCGCAAATGAATCATTGCCGGCGGGTTAGCCGCCGTGGCTTGCGCAGGTTTGTGAATTTTTTCCTACGACGAAGAGAGCTTTGTCTGAAATGCGCGTCATATATCCCGTTGTATCTGGCGCCGATACCTTTCCGCGCCTAGGATACGGTCAAGTTTTCAGGGAGTTTTTTGATGAACAAGACATTGGTTTCGTGTGCGCTGGGCACAGCTCTGCTGCTCGCCGGTTGCCAGTCTGTCAACACCACCAGCGGCGGTGCTGTGGGGGTTGAACGCAAGCAATACATGTTCAGCATGTTGTCCTCGCAAGAGGTCGACCAGATGTATGCGCAGTCCTATCAGAAGACCGTCGGCGAAGCGTCCAGCAAAGGTGTGCTGGACAAGACCAGCAGCGATGCCAAGCGCGTGCAGGCCATTGCCGACCGGCTGATTGCCCAGGCGCCGAATTTCCGTCCGGATGCGGCGCAGTGGAAGTGGGAGGTCAACCTGATCAAGAGCGACGAGCTCAACGCCAACTGCGGCCCTGGCGGCAAGATCATTTTCTACACTGGGCTGATCGACAGCCTGCAACTGACCGACGATGAAATCGCCGCGGTCATGGGCCATGAAATCGCCCACGCCCTGCGTGAGCACGGTCGTGAAGCGATGTCCAAGGCGTACGGCATGGAGATGGCGAAGCAGGGCGCGGGTGCGTTGTTCGGGTTGGGGCAAGACACACTGGCGCTGGCCGATACCGTGGCCAACTACGGCATGACCTTGCCAAATAGCCGCGCCAATGAAAACGAAGCGGACCTGATTGGCCTGGAGTTGGCCGCTCGCGCCGGTTACAACCCGAATGCCGCGATCACCCTGTGGAACAAGATGACCAAGGCTTCAGAAGGTTCGCCACCGGAGTTCATGAGCACTCACCCGGCTTCGACCAGCCGGATCGCGGCGTTGCAGGCGGCGATTCCGAAGGTGATGCCGTTGTACGAGCAGGCCAAGAAGTCCTGATCTGGTCGCGATGACACTTGTGGCGAGGGAGCTTGCTCCCTCGCCACAATGACTACCTTACCCCGTCAAACCCAGCCGCTAGCCTGCATCGCCTTATACACCGCAACAATCGCCAGAATGAAGAACGCCGACGCCGCCAGGCGACGAATCAGCGTCAACGGCAATTTGTCCGCCGCAAAGTTACCCGCTAGAACCACCGGCACGTTGGCGATCAACATCCCGACGGTGGTGCCGATGATCACCAACCACAATTCCGGGTACTGCGCGGCCAGCATCACGGTTGCGATTTGCGTCTTGTCGCCGATTTCCGCGAGGAAGAACGCGATCAGCGTGGTCAGGAACGGCCCGAACTTGCGGGCGGTGCTGGCTTCGTCGTCATCCATTTTGTCCGGCACCAGGGTCCACAACGCGGTCGCTGCGAAGCTCGCCGCGAGGATCCAGTGCAGCAACGTATCCGAGAAGAAACCTCCGACCCAGGCGCCCACCGCACCGGCCGCCGCGTGGTTGGCCAGGGTCGCGGCAACGATGCCGGCGATGATCGGCCAGGGTTTGCGGAAGCGGGCAGCGAGAATGAGCGCGAGCAGTTGCGTCTTGTCGCCGATTTCGGCCAAGGCAACGATTGCGGTGGGTACGAGTAATGAATCCAGCATCAGGGGTTTTCCTAAGGGGCGGGTCGACACGGCTATGACACGTACAGCCTTCCCGCCCCGGGTAAGGTGTTCGTGTCATAGGTCTTGTCAAACCCTGGCGATCCGTCTGATGCGGACGCTTGGGTCGCATACGCCATGGTCTGAGGACCAAGTATGTTGACGTATGCCGGACGAGCATGGCGCTCGTGGGAGACTACTCCCCTAGGACGGAGCGGATTCTGCCTAGGCAAAATCCATTCGGCAAGAACAAATTTTCAGCCGCGTTTGGCTCGGTAGATTCTGAAACCCTGTCCTTCGGCCTTGATGGCGCAGACGCCCAGATGCTCTTCGATCAGTGGTTGATACTTCAGGAAGCTGTTCGCCACCAAGCGCAGTTCGCCGCCGTTTTTCAGATGTTTGGCTGCTTTTCGCAGCAAATTCTCTGTCGCGTAATAATCGGTATGCACGCCGACATGGAACGGTGGGTTGCTCAGAATCGCACTTAAACCCATCGGTGCTGCGTCGATGCCGTCACCGGTAATCACGTCAGCTTCCAGACCGTTGGCAGCCAGGGTAAGGCGACTGCTGGCGGCGGCAAACGCGTCGACGTCGAGCAAAGTCACCTGATTGTGCGGATAACGACGCTTGACCGCCGCGCCCAACACACCCGCGCCGCAACCGAAGTCCAGCAAATGGCCGCTTGGCAATTTGTCCAAATGCTCCAGCAACAGCGCGCTACCGCGATCCAGTCGGCCATGGCTGAACACGCCCGGCAGGCTGATGACTTTGAGCGGGCCTTCAGCCAGCGGCAGTTCGTATTCCTGGGCCAGGCTTTCCAGCGATTTGGCGGCGGGGGCGTTGGTCACCGTGACTTGCCAGAGCTGGCAATGCCGCGCGCTGTCGAGCTTGCGCGGCTTGCCGAAAGGCATCAGTTGCTTGGCCGCGCCTTCGATGCCGCTCTTTTTCTCGCCGACCAGAAACACCTCACGACCTTCCAGGCGCGAGGCTACGGCGTTGAGGATGTAATCGGTCAGATCCTTGGACTTGGGCAAAAACACCACGGCCGCCTCGAAAGCCTGTTCGGGCACATTCACGCCAAAATGGCTGCGCTCGGCGAAACGGGCGTCGAGCGCGGCCTGGTCACCGGCATGCCAGCACCAGCCGTGAGCGTCAGGCAGGCGGCCGAGCAAATCGTCGGCGGGCAAACCGGCCAGCAAAACCGAACCCTGGAATAATTCAGCCTGACGAAGCAGTACTTCACTGCGCGGATCCATAACTGCTCCTGTGGAAAAAAGTGCCGCAGTTTATCAACTGACGACCCGCAGTGCCTTACCGCTGAAGTATCCGAGGGCATTTTCGGTCACTTGCCCCACGATGCGCTGGCGCGCTTCGCGACTGCCCCAGGCATTGTGCGGGGTGACGATCAGGCGCGGGATGTCATTGGCCAGCAATGGGTTGCCGTTGATGGGCGGTTCGACGCTCAGCACGTCGGTGGCAGCGCCGCCGAGGTGGCCATTGCGCAAGGCATCGGCCAGCGCTTGCTCATCGATCAGGCCGCCCCTGGCGGTGTTGACCACGAACGCGCCGGGTTTCATCGAGGCCAGTTCGCGGGCGCCGATGAAATGACGGGTGTGTTCATTGAGCGGGCAGTGCAGGGTCAGCGCATCGATTTGCGGCAGCAATTCGTCCAGCGGCAAACGGTCGGGCCGGGCAGGGCGCCCGGGAATCTGGCCCAGCAATACGCGCATGCCGAAAGCTTCGGCGAGTCGCGCGACTGCGCCGCCCAGTTCGCCATGACCGAGCAGGCCGAGGGTTTTTCCTTCGAGTTCGACGATCGGGTAATCCAGCAGACAGAACTGTTTGGCCTGTTGCCAGCGACCTTCACCGACGGCTTTCTGATAGTCGGCGAGGCGCGTCGCCAGGTTGAGCAGCAGCATGATCGTGTGTTGCGCCACGGACGGCGTGCCGTAACCCTGACAGTTGCACACGGTAATCCCGTGGGCGCGGGCGGCTGCGAGGTCGACATTGTTGGTGCCGGTAGCGGTGATCAGGATCAGCTTGAGGTCGGGGCTGGCAGCCATCGCGGCGGCATCGATCAGGATTTTGTTGCTGATGGCGACGGTGGCGCCCTTGAGGTGATCAATGACCTGATCCGGCAAGGTCTGGGCGAACAGCTGTAAATCGCTGAAGCAATCGCGTAGCGGGCTGAGGTCGAGATCGCCCAGGTCCAGGGATGGGTGGTCGAGGAAAACGGCGCGGCGAATGTTCGTCATCAACTGTACCTTTTGTGCAATGAACTGAAGGCGTAATCTGCCGAGCCTACCAGATGAAATAAATAGTTACGCTTGGCCTAAAGGAGCCCCCATGTACTGGACCGAGTTCTTGACCGTTGCCCTGATCCATCTGCTGGCCGTCGCCAGCCCCGGCCCGGACTTCGCCGTAGTGGTGCGTGAAAGCGTAACCCACGGTCGTCGCGCCGGCACCTGGACGGCGCTGGGCGTCGGTACGGCGATTTTCCTGCACGTGGGGTATTCGCTGTTGGGTATCGGCCTGATCGTGTCGCAGTCAATCGTACTGTTCAACGCCTTGAAATGGGCCGCCGCCGCTTATCTGCTGTACATCGGCTTCAAGGCGCTGCGGGCACAACCGGCCAAAGCGGTGACTGACGATCTGCACAAGGAAGCCGGCGAGCGCACCGCACGTGGCGCCTTCACTTCGGGTTTTGTGACCAACGGTCTTAACCCGAAAGCCACGCTGTTCTTCCTGTCGCTGTTCACCGTGGTGATCAATCCGCACACGCCGCTCGCTGTACAGGCCGGTTACGGGGTTTACCTGGCGGTGGCCACGGCGATCTGGTTCTGCCTGGTGGCCATGCTGTTCAGCCAGCAGCGCGTGCGTGCCGGGTTTGCCCGTATGGGGCACTGGTTCGACCGGACCATGGGCGCGGTGTTGATCGCAATCGGCGTGAAGCTCGCGTTTACCGAGATGCACTGACCGAAACCGTCCTCGATAACCCGCAAATGCTGGCGCAACGCTAGCATTTGTGCGGCTCTGCAAATCATTCCTTTGGCTGATTTGGCTGGCGAACAAGGGCACTACAGTGCGTACTTAACAGCCACGACCGTGCAGTCAGAAAAGGGATTCTTATGTTGCAGACACGCGTTATTCCCCCAGCCGAAGGCGCTTACCAGTATCCGCTGCTGATCAAACGGCTGCTCATGTCCGGCGCGCGTTATGAGAAAACCCGCGAAATCGTGTACCGCGACCAGTTGCGCTACAGCTATCCGACCCTGATCGAAAGGGTCGCCCGGCTGGCCAACGTGTTGACGGCGGCCGGAGTCAAGCCTGGAGACACCGTGGCGGTGATGGATTGGGACAGTCATCGTTATCTGGAATGCATGTTCGCCATTCCGATGATCGGTGCGGTGATTCACACCATCAACGTGCGTCTGTCGCCGGAGCAGATCCTCTACACCATGAACCACGCCGAGGACCGCTACGTGCTGGTCAACAGCGAGTTCGTGGGCCTGTACAACGCGATCGCCGGGCACCTGACCACGGTCGAGAAAACCCTGCTGCTGACCGACCTGCCGGAGAAAACCGCTGACTTGCCGAACCTGATCGGTGAGTACGAGCAGTTGCTGGCGGCCGCAAGTCCGCAGTACGACTTCCAGGACTTCGACGAAAACTCGGTCGCGACCACGTTCTACACCACCGGCACCACCGGCAATCCCAAGGGCGTTTACTTCACCCATCGGCAACTGGTGCTGCACACCATGGGCGTGTCGACCATCATGGGTGCGATCGACAGCGTGCGCCTGCTGGGCACCAACGATGTGTACATGCCGATCACCCCGATGTTCCACGTCCACGCCTGGGGCCTGCCGTATGTGGCGACCATGCTCGGGCTCAAGCAGGTGTATCCCGGTCGCTACGACCCGGAATTCCTGGTGGAGCTGTGGCGCAAGGAAAAGGTCACCTTTTCTCACTGCGTGCCGACCATCCTGCAAATGGTCCTCAACGCCAAGGGTGCGCAAAACACCGATTTCGGTGGTTGGAAAATCGTCATCGGCGGCAGTGCGCTCAATCGTGCGTTGTACGAAGCGGCCAAGGCCAAGGGCATTCAGTTGACCGCCGCTTACGGCATGTCGGAAACCGGGCCGCTGGTATCGTGCGCGCATCTCAACGATGAGCTGATGGCCGGCAGCGAAGACGAACGCACCACCTACCGGATCAAGGCAGGTGTTCCTGGACCTTTGGTGGAGGCGGCAATCGTCGACACCGAGGGCAACTTCCTGCCCGCCGATGGCGAGACCCAGGGCGAACTGGTGCTGCGCGCGCCGTGGCTCACCGAGGGTTATTTCAACGAGCCGCAGAAGGGTGCCGAGCTCTGGGCCGGAGGCTGGTTGCACACCGGTGACGTGGCGACCCTCGACAGCATGGGCGTGATCGATATCCGCGACCGGATCAAGGACGTGATCAAGACCGGTGGCGAATGGATTTCCTCCCTCGACCTAGAAGACCTTATCAGTCGTCACGTGGCGGTACGCGAAGTAGCAGTGGTGGGCATTGCCGATCCACAGTGGGGCGAGCGGCCGTTTGCCTTGCTGGTGCTTCGTGAAGGCCATGAGATCGGGGCCCGGGAACTCAAGGAACACCTCAAGCCATTCGTGGAGCTGGGGCACCTTAGCAAGTGGGCCATCCCGAGCCAGATCGCCCTTGTTACTGAAATTCCCAAGACCAGTGTCGGCAAGCTCGACAAGAAGAAAATCCGCGTCGACATCATCGAATGGCAGGCTACCAACAGCACCTTCCTTTCGACGCTTTAAGCCTCCTTTGGCGTGCCCGAAATGGCACGCCAGCCCCACCAAGCAAGCGCTTGGCTTGTCAAATCCGAATTTTCAGCCATTCTTGCCGTGCCGACGGGTGTCGGCATGGCAAAGGACTGTTCCAGAGTGGCTGGCAGACGCAAATCACACTTTAGAGGGATCAAGCACTACTACCTGCTGGCTATAGTCCGCTCAAGGATTTTTAAGAACGGAGCAAACGCACAAACCGGGGCGATGCAACTTTGGAATGACTTTGGGACGCCATGGCTCCCTGTCATCCAAGCGTTTTTAAAAGTGCTCACTGCCATAACAATAAAATGCACATGGAGTAGCGTCGATGACATCAGTAAACCAGTTCTGGCGCCGGGCAAAACTGCCTCTGGCCGTCAGCCTTGCCTCTACGCTCGCCGGGCCTGCATTCGGCGTCAGTTTCAACGTTGGTGAAATCGAAGGTCAGTTCGACTCTTCCCTGTCGATCGGTGCCAGTTGGTCAACTGAAAGCGCCAACAAGAACCTCATCGGCGTCAACAACGGTGGCAAAGGCCTGTCCCAGACTTCCGATGACGGTCACCTGAACTTCAAGAGCGGCGACACCTTCTCGAAAATCTTCAAGGGCATCCATGACCTTGAATTGAAGTACGGCGACACCGGTGTTTTCGTCCGTGGCAAATACTGGTACGACTTTGAACTCAAGGACGAAAGCCGTCCGTTCAAGGACATCAGCGACAGCAACCGCAAGGAAGGCGCCAAGTCCTCCGGCGGCCAGATCCTCGACGCCTTCGTCTACCACAACTACTCCATTGCCGATCAGCCGGGTTCGGTTCGCCTTGGCAAACAGGTAGTGAGCTGGGGTGAAAGTACTTTCATCGGCAGCGGCATCAACTCGATCAACCCGATCGACGTGTCCGCGTTCCGCCGTCCAGGTGCCGAGATCAAGGAAGGCCTGATCCCGGTCAACATGTTCTACGTGTCCCAAAGCCTCACCGAGAACCTGTCGGCTGAAGCCTTCTATCAACTGGAATGGGACCAGACCGTCGTCGACAACTGCGGCACCTTCTTCTCTCAGCCAGACATCATTGCCGACGGTTGCGACAACAACCTGCGCGTGCTGAACAAGCGTTCGACCATTCCGGCCGCTGCTCTGCCAACACTGACCCGACTGGGCGTCGACGTCGATAACGAAGGTGTGCTGGTACGCCGTGGTCCGGATCGCGATGCGCGCGACAGCGGCCAGTGGGGCGCGTCCTTCAAGTACATGTTCGACCCGCTGGACACCGAATTCGGTGCCTACTTCATGAACTACCACAGCCGCGCGCCAATCTTCAGCGCTACCGGTGCGCCAGCGTCGACCTTTGCCGGCGTTGCAGCCTTGCCGGCGCAGTTGCGTGCTCTGGCACCGCTGATCGTCGCGGGTAACTCGAGCTACTTTGTCGAATATCCGGAAGACATCCGCCTCTACGGCTTGAGCTTCTCCACCACCCTGCCTACCGGTACGGCGTGGAGCGGTGAAGTCAGCTACCGGCCGAACGCACCGGTGCAGCTCAACTCCACCGACATTCTGTTCGCCGGCGTACGTCCGTTGGGCGGCGCGTTGACCAATGCTTCGCTGCTCTCCGCCCCTCCGGGTTCGGATCTGCACGGCTATCGCCGCAAGGAAGTGACCCAGTTCCAGACCACCCTGACGCACTTCTTCGACCAAGTCATGGGCGCCAGCCGTCTGACCCTGGTGGGCGAAGTGGGCGTAACCCACGTCGGCGGCCTGGAAAGCACCTCCGATGTTCGTTATGGCCGTGACCCGGTCTACGGTCCTGGCGAGCTGCCAGCTACCGGCGGACAGAATACTTGCCAGGCGCTTAACGCCAGCACCATCGCCGGTGCCGGCCCTGGTACGCCGACCAACAACCTCAACCGCAATTGCAACGACGAAGGCTTCACCACGTCCACCTCCTGGGGCTACCGCGGTCGTGCCATCTGGGAATACAACGACGTGTTCGCCGGCGTGAACCTCAAGCCGAACGTGGCCTGGTCCCACGACGTTGAAGGTTACTCGCCTGGTCCTGGCGGCAACTTCGAGGAAGGTCGCAAAGCGGTCAGCCTGGGCGTCGATGCCGAGTACCAGAACACCTACACCGCGAGCCTGGCGTACACCAACTTCTTCGACGGCAAGTACACCACCGTGGATGATCGCGACTTCGTTGCGCTCAGCTTCGGCGTGAACTTCTAAGCACTGTATTTTCAGGACGAACGTAATTATGAAAATAACAAAGAGTCTGTTCCACGCCGGTGTTCTGGGGTTTTCGCTGCTGGCGACCAGTGTCATGGCGGCGGTCCCGGCGGCCGAAGCGGATAAGCTGGGCAAGAGCCTGACCCCGATGGGCGCTGAAATGGCGGGTAACGCCGATGGTTCGATCCCGGCTTGGAAACCACTGCCGAAGAACGCCGGCAGTGTCGACAGCAGAGGTTTCCTGTCGGATCCGTACCCGGGTGAAAAACCACTGTTCACCATCACCGCCCAGAACGTCGACCAGTACAAGGAAAAGCTCGCGCCGGGTCAGTACGCGATGTTCAAGCGCTACCCGGAAACCTTCAAGATGCCGGTCTACCCGTCCCATCGCGGTGCCACCGTGCCGGATGACGTGTTCGCCGCCATCAAGAAGAACGCCACCAACACCAAACTGGTGTCCGGCGGCAACGGCCTGGAGAACTTCGAAACCGCCATTCCGTTCCCGATTCCGAAAAGCGGCGTTGAAGTCATCTGGAACCACATCACCCGTTATCGCGGTGGCAGCGTGACCCGTCTGGTAACCCAGGCCACGCCGCAACCGAACGGCTCGTTCAGCCTGGTGTACTTCCAGGACCAGTTCGTATTCCGCGACAAGATGAAGGACTACGATCCGGCGAACCCGGGCAACATCCTGTTCTACTTCAAGCAGAAAGTGACTGCCCCGGCACGTCTGGCCGGTGGTGTGCTGCTGGTGCACGAAACCCTCGACCAGGTGAAGGAACCGCGTTCGGCGTGGGTCTACAACGCCGGTCAGCGTCGTGTGCGTCGTGCACCTCAAGTGTCCTATGACGGCCCGGGTACTGCAGCCGACGGCCTGCGTACTTCCGACAACCTGGACATGTTCAACGGTGCACCGGATCGTTACGACTGGAAGCTCGAAGGCAAGAAAGAGATGTACATCGGCTCCGACGCCTACAAGCTCGACGATCCGAAGCTCAAGTACGCCGACATCATCAAGGCCGGTCACATCAACCAGGACCTGGCTCGCTACGAACTGCGTCGTGTGTGGCATGTGGTTGCAACCCTGAAGGAAGGTCAGCGTCACATCTACGCCAAGCGTGACTTCTACATTGACGAAGACACCTGGCAAGCGGCAGTGATCGATCACTACGACGGTCGCGGTCAACTGTGGCGCGTTGCCGAGGCGCATGCCGAGAACTACTACGACAAGCAAGTGCCGTGGTACGCCCTCGAAGCCCTGTATGACCTGCAATCGGGTCGTTACCTGGCGCTGGGCATGAAGAACGAAGAGAAGTCGGCGTATGACTTCGGCTTCACTGCCACTACCAGCGACTTCACCCCGGCGGCGTTGCGTCAGGATGGTGTTCGCTAACGGCGACTGAGCAGAGCTGCATCCTCTGGAAACGCCCCGACTGGTTCGGGGCGTTTTTTTGTTCGTAGACTTTTTGTAGCCATTTGTAGCAATAACCTTCATTCCCTCTTCGTTTACAGCTAGTCTGCGGACATCTGCAACGCCGCCACCCGCAATTCAAACAAGAGCCGGCCATGACTGATCTGTCCCCACCCCCAGGTCCTGCAAGCGTCGCTGTCGCCGCGCTGGACGGGCGTTTTTTCCGACCGCCATTGCCCGACGGCCATGTGCTGCGGCCGCGTCTCTGCGAGCGCCTGAGTGCGGGGCTCGGTGGTCGGTTGCTGTTGGTCAGCGCACCGGCGGGGTTCGGCAAAAGTTCATTGGCGGTGGAGTTCTGTCAGGCGCTACCGGCGCATTGGCAAAGCCTGTGGCTGGGATTGAGTCCACGGGACAGTGACCCGGGTCGATTCCTCGAGCGGTTGCTCGAAGGCCTTCAAGACTTTTATCCGCAACTGGGCAGGCAGTCCCTCGGCTTGCTGAAAATGCGTCAGCGGCATCAGCCGTTCGCCTTCGAAGAGTGGCTGGATGGCCTGCTCGACGAACTGGCCGTACACCTCTCGACAGCGACGCCGCTGTTGCTCGTGCTCGATGACTATCATCTGGCCCAGGGACCGGTTCTTGATCGCTGCCTGCAGTTTTTCCTCAACCACCTTCCCGATGGTTTGCTGGTGATGGTCACCAGTCGCCAGCGTCCTGACTGGCATCTGGCGCGGCTGCGCCTGTCACGGCAACTGCTTGAGTTGCATGAACAGGACTTGCGCCTGACCCACGATGAAGCCTTGAGCCTGCTCGATCGGCACAGTAGTTCCTTGCGCGGTGAAGCGCTGGAGAACCTGATCCAACGCAGTGAAGGCTGGGTAGCCGGTTTGCGTTTCTGGTTGCTGGCGGCGTCCGAAGCGGGTGCGCAAGGTGCGTTGCCCCAGGCGCTTCACGGCGGGGAAGGGCTGATCCGCGATTATTTGCTGGAAGAGGTGATCGATTGCCTGCCCGCCGAGGTGCAGGCATTCCTTTATGACACCGCGCCCCAGGAACGTTTTTGCAGCGAGTTGTGCGACGCTGTTCGTGATGCCCATGACAGTGCCGAGATCCTGCGCTTTCTGGCTTCCCACCAGGTGTTCCTGGTGCCGCTGGACGAACATGGCCACTGGTATCGCTACCATCATCTTTTTTCCGATTTGCTGCGCACGCGACCTGGCGCGCAGTCGATGGTCCCGGCCGCCAGTCTGCACCTGCGTGCCTGCCGTTGGTTCAATGCCCAGGGGCTGCTCGACGAAGCGGTGGAGCAGGCGTTGCGTGCCGGGCATCTGGATGTCGCGGCGAACCTGGTGCAGAACCTTTCCGAAGAACAACTGCTGGCCGAACAGAATGTCGGCATGTTGCTGCGTTGGAAAATGGACTTGCCCGACAGCCTGCTGATCAGCACGCCACGGCTGATCGTGCTCTACAGCTGGGCGCTGGGCCTGGCAAGTCAACTGGACGCCGCCGAGGAGCTGGCCAGTCATTTGAGTCGCTTCCTGCCGGCCCCTTCAGCCACGGCGCAAAAATCGATGCTGGCGCAATGGCTGGCCTTGAGCGGGATCATCGCTCGCGGGCGCGGCAATCGTGAACTCACGCTGCGCTATTGCACCGAAGCGCTGGAGAGTCTTCCAGGCAAACGTTACGGCCAGCGATTGATGTGCCTCTCGACCCTTTCCAACCTGGCCATTGCCGATGGCGATTTATGGCGTGCGCGCGGGTTGAATCGTGACTCCCTGGAGCTGGCGCAACGGGTCGGCAATCCGTTGTTCGAAGCGCTGGCGCATTACGACCGTGCCCGAGTGTTGCAAGCCCGGGGCGAAATCCTGCGTTCGCTGGATGAGGTCCGCCAGGGCCTGCAACGCCTGCAAGGGCTGTCACCGCAGCGACTCTATGCCGTACGCGCGCGGCTGACGTTGTACGAAGGTTTCCTGCTGGCGCTGCGTTTGCAACCGCAAGCGGCGCGCCTTCGTTTGCAGGCCGGCTTGAGTGAAGCGCGCGCCTGTCGCGACATCAGCGTGTTGATCGGGCACTGCGTGATTGCCCGGCTTGAAGGCAGCAGCGGTGAATTCGCCAAGGCCTTCGCCGAACTTGCCGAAGCCGAGCGGCTGATGCATATCTGGGACGTGCCGCCGATTTACTACCTGGCGATGATCACTCTGGTCAAATGTGAACTGTGGCTGGCCCAGGGACGCATCGATCTGGCCGAAGCCTGGCTCGCGCGACTCGGGCAGACCTATAACGGCGAACACCCGGCAGCACCACCGGAATTCCATCCGCAACTGCCGCTGCACATCGAACTGCAACAAGCCTTGCTGGAAGTCATCCAGGGGCAACCCATGCTGGCCGAAGGGCGTTTGAATGCACTGCTCGAACACGGTCAGCAAAGCGGTCGACAAATGCTCAGCGCAATGGCACTGACGCAAAAAGTCTCGCTGTTGCTCGGCACAGGGCGCGAGCCTGAGGCGCGCAAGGCGCTGAGTCAGGCAATGGATGCCGCTGGTGGCGGTGTGCTGCAGCCGTTTGATAGCTTGCTGACAGAGCATCCGGACTGGCTGCGCGGACAGCTACAACTCAACGCGCCGACACCTGTTTCCCAGGACCTTGCGGCAAGACTGCCGACAGTGCCTGCCCGTGCGGTACTGGATTGCGCTCCTGCGGAGCAGCTCAGTACCCGGGAACTGGCTGTCCTGCGACTGATCGCCCAGGGTTGCTCGAACCAGGAAATCAGCGATCAGCTGTTCATTTCCCTGCACACGGTCAAGACCCACGCCAGCCATATCAACAGTAAGCTTGGGGTTGAACGGCGTACGCAGGCGGTGGCGAGGGCGAAGGCGTTGGGAGTGTTGGGTTAAGGAATTTTCACGTTACACGCCGCGCCAGATGACTGAATACTCAATTGTGCGAAAATCGCCCATCCCCGTTTATCGAGCAGGCAAGTGATGTCCCAGCAACCCACCCTCATCCGCGAAACCTTCCCCGTCGGCCCGTTGCAGTGCAACTGCACGATCATTGGCGATCCGGTCACGAAAAAGGCCATCGTCGTCGATCCGGGCGGCAATCATGAACTGATCCTCGCTCGCCTCGATGCCCTCGGTTTGAAAGTGGTCAGCATCATCCACACCCACGCGCACCTCGATCACTTCCTGGCCTCCGGTCAGTTGAAGGAGAAAACCGGTGCCACGCTCCACTTGCACAAGGAGGATCAATTCCTCTGGGACAATCTGGAGATGCAGTGCCAGATGTTCGGGGTTCCCTACACGCCGGTGCCATCGCCGGATCGTTGGCTGGCCGATGATGAAGAACTGGCCTGCGGCTGCGGTGTGGCGCTGCACACGCCGGGTCATACGCCGGGGTCGATGAGTTTCTGGTTTGCCGACGCCAAGCTGCTGATCGCCGGAGATACGCTGTTCAAGCGCGGGGTAGGGCGCACGGATTTGTGGGGTGGCGATCAAGCGACGATCGTGCGTTCGATCAAGCAACGCCTGTATACCCTCGATGAAGAGGCGATCGTCGTGGCCGGGCATGGTCCCGATACGCGTCTGGGCGATGAAATGCGCGAAAACCCGTTTGTTCGGGCCTGAATTGTAACGGGCGGAATTTTTGTCCCGGGAAGTAATCCAACGCCCGCAAAGGTTCGATGCTTACGTCCGTTGCACCACAGAATGCAAAAAAGTAGGAGCTCTTCATGTTCACCACGCGTCGTTTGATGATTGTCGCTACCGCAGTGGCCGTATTGTCCGGCTGTGCCTCGCCTAACCCTTATGACAATCAGGGTCAGGCTGACAGCGGTTCCCAAGGCATGAGCAAGACCGCGAAGTACGGTGGCCTCGGGGCATTGGCCGGTGCGTTGGCCGGCGCCGCGATCGACCACAACAACCGTGGCAAGGGCGCGCTGATCGGCGCCGCTGTGGTGGGTGCTTCCGCTGCCGGTTACGGCTACTACGCCGACCAGCAAGAGAAAAAACTGCGGGCCAGCATGGCCAACACCGGTGTCGAAGTGCAGCGTCAGGGCGATCAGATCAAACTGATCATGCCGGGTAACATCACGTTCGCCACCGATTCGGCGAACATCGCTTCGAGCTTCTACCAGCCGCTGAACAACCTGGCCGGTTCGCTGAAAGAGTTCAACCAGAACCAGATCGAGATCGTCGGCTACACCGACAGCACCGGCAGCCGTCAGCACAACATGGACCTGTCCCAGCGCCGCGCTCAAAGCGTTGCGACTTACCTGACCTCGCAAGGCGTCAGCGGCACCAACCTCAGCGCCCGTGGCGCCGGCCCGGATAATCCGGTTGCCAGCAACGGCGACGTCAATGGCCGCGCGCAGAACCGCCGTGTAGAGGTCAACCTCAAGGCGATTCCTGGCCAGCAGTATGGCGGCCAGCAACAGCCGGGCACTGTTCAGCAGTATCCATAACACCAGCGACATAAACCCTGTGGGAGCGAGCTTGCTCGCGATGGCGGCCGGTCAGTCAACATCAATGTTGAATGTGACTGCCCCATCGCGAGCAGGCTCGCTCCCACATTTGTTTCAGGGGTTACTCCGGTTAGTTGGCTTCCTTCACCGCACTGAGAAACGCGCACGTCCGCTCCTGCTGCGGATGTTCGAAGATCTGCGCAGGCGTGCCTTGTTCGTGGATCTGGCCCTTATAGAAGAAGCACACGCGATCAGCGAACTCCCGGGCGAAGCCCATCTGGTGGGTGACCATCAGCATGGTCAGGTTATGTTCGGCGCCGAGCTTGCGGATCACGTTGAGCACTTCACCGCACAGTTCCGGGTCCAGCGCCGAGGTCACTTCGTCAAACAGCATGACTTTCGGCCGCATGGCCAAGGCGCGAGCGATCGCCACCCGTTGCTGCTGGCCACCGGACAGCTGCGAAGGGTAGTGCCCTAGCTTGCTGCCCAGCCCCACCAGTTCCAGCAGATCCGCCGCACGCTCCCGTGCTTCGGCGGGTTTCATCCCCAACACCTGCACCGGCGCCTCGATGACGTTCTGCAACGCGGTCATGTGCGGGAACAGGTTGAAGCTCTGGAACACCATGCCGATCTTGCCGCGCACACGGCGGATGTGCCGGTCGTTGGCCGGCACCAGCACGCCGTTGCGATTGGGCATGTGCGTCAGCAAATCGTCTTCGATGCGGATCAGTCCGTCATCGATGCCTTCGAGGGTCATCAATACCCGCAACAGCGTGGATTTCCCAGAGCCGCTGGGGCCGATGATCGCGACTTTTTCGCCGGGCGTGACATCCAGGTTCAAATGGTCGAGCACCGTGAAATTGCCGTAGCTCTTGGTGACGTCCTGGAAGCTGACAATCGGCTTGACCGCTTTCGGTTGATGCATGGCCGTGGCCTCTTGCGGATGCAGCGGCGTCAGGTTGCCGCGCCGGGAAAGGTCGTTGGAAGTCGAGAGTGGAGAAGTCATTAGCGAAGCTCCAGGCGCAATTCGAGGCGCCGTACCAGATAAGCCAGGGCGATGCTCAGGGCGAGGAAAAACAGACCGACCATGGTGATCGGCTCCAGGTAGCGGAAATTCTCGGAACCGATGTTCTTGGCCTGCTGCATGATTTCAACCACGGTAATGGCCGACAGCACCGGCGTGTCCTTGAGCATCGCCACCAGGTAGTTGCCCAGCGGCGGCAGGATCGGCCGCAAAGCCTGGGGCAGGATGATGTTGCGGTAGGCGCTGTAGGGCGCGATGTTCAGCGCGGTCACCGCTTCCCATTGCGCACGCGGCACGGCATCGAGCCCACCGCGATAGACCTCGGCGATGTAGCAGGCGTAGTGCACGCCGATGCCGATGACCCCCACCTGCATGGCCGTCATGCTCACCCCGTAGTTGGGAAGCACGTAGTAGAGGAAATACACCTGGATCAGCAGCGGTGTGCTGCGGATGAATTCGATCATCCCGGCGATCGGCCACGACAACCAGTACAGGCGGCTTCGTCGGCCGATGGCGAGGAACAGCCCCAGCACGATGGCGATCAGGAAGCCGATCAGGGTAATGCCCACGGTGTTGAGCGAAGCGCGCAGCAAATCGGGGAGGATCTGCCAGGCGTATGTCCAGTCGAACAGGGTCATGACAGACCTCCACGCATCCGGCCCCGCGCCAGGCGACGTTCAATGCTGCGCATGCCGAGGTTGATCGCTTGCGCCAAGATGAAATACATCACCAGCGCCAGGCTGAAAATTTCCAACGTCTGGAACGTGGCCTGATCCAGTTGCCGAGCGCGGAAGCTCAGGTCGGACAAGGTGATCAGCGACACCAGCGAAGTGTTTTTCAGCAATTCGATCAGCAGGTTGGTGCCCGGCGGGATGGCGGCGAGCAAGGCCTGGGGCAGGATGATCCGCCGAAGGCGCTTGTAGCCGCTGAAGTTCAGCGCGGTCGCCGCTTCATACTGACCCTTGGCCACGGAGCTGATCGCACCGCGCATCACCTCGGCGCCATAAGCGCCGATGTGCAAGCCGAGGCCGACGATGGCCACGCTGTAGGGGCTCAGTTCCAGATTGAACGGTGGCAGCGGCAACACGAAAAACAGCCAGAACAGCTGCACCAGCAACGACGTGCCGCGAAACACTTCAATGTAGGCGACCGAGAACCAGCTCAGCAGCCGCCACGGCGACATGCGCCCCAGCGCCGCCAGAATGGCCGCGACAATCGCCAGGATCGAGCCGAAGAAGGTCACCTGGAGCGTGACCCAGGCGCCTTGTATCAAGAGCGGAAGTAATTCACCCATTGTTCACACCTGCGTGGTTCAACATCCGGAGTCAGCAGGGATAGGCATCGCGCCAATGCGCCATGCCTGTCTCGACTATTGAGCGCAGAGCTCGGCAGCCGTTTTGCTGGTCACGTTGGATTTATCGAAGCCGAACGGTGCGACCGTCTTGAGATGGTCTTCAGAGCCCAACCACTTTTTCAGTTCGGCGTTGACCGCGTCACGCAGGTCCTTGTCTTCCGGGCGGAAGGCGAGGGCGCCGTAACCGGTATGCGACGGGTCATCCTTGAATTCGGTGACCGCTTCGACCTTTTCACCGCCCTTGGCGGCCAGGCCTTTCATGGTCAGTTGGGTGCCCACGGCGGCATCGGCGCGACCGGCGCGCACGGCTTGCAACTGGGCGGTGGTGTCCGGCACCTGGAGGATTTGCGCATCCTTCACGCCGGAATCCCGCGCATATTTCAGGTTGACCGTGCCGGCCATGATCGCCAGTTTCACATCCGGGTTCTTGGCGATGTCTTCATAGCTGTGCAGATTCTTCGGGTTGCCTTTGGCGGTCAGCAGAGCGTCGGGCAACTGGTATTGCGGATCGGTGAAGATGACCTGTTTGCAGCGTTCCGGCGTGATGTACATGCCTGCGGCGATCACGTCGAAGCGCCCGGCGCGCAGGCCCGGAATCAGCGAGCCCCACTCGGTCAACACGCCATCGACTTGCTTGATGCCCATTTTCGCGAAGATGACTTTGGCGATTTCCGGCGATTCACCGGTGACCCGGCCATCGGTCTCGGTAAAGGCGAACGGGGTTTCGTTGGCGTAGCCGATACGGATGCTGCTGTTTTTGGTGATGGTTTCCAGCGTCGTGGCGGCGTGGGCGCTGGCGGCCAGACCGAACATCGCACAAGCCACGAACAGGTGACGCAACACATTGGAACTGCGGGGAAGGGAATTGCTCATCGATAAAATCTCCTGTTTCTTGTGGACCCGTCGTTGACGGCTCTGTGGTAGGAGGCAGTGTGACAAGAGCAAAGCGTACGAGAGCCGTTGTCCTGTTGAGCCGAAGCTTTGGGGCACAGTTCCGGTACAGATCGATTGGTTGTTATTGGCGGCAGGTTCAGCAGCCTGTGCATCGACCTTGGACCGAGCATACAAAAGCCCTGCGCCACATTGCATTGCACTAGGACAATTGCTTTGCATGGTTTCTCGCGGGATGCTGTCGGCACTGGCTAATACGTGGGTTCGGCGCCGATGGACAAGTGGAAGGCAGCATTGGAAATCGCTCGCAGCGGCGAGTCGAAATACAAGATCCTGGTGCAGGCGATTGCCGACGACATCGAGCAGGGTGTGCTGGTCAACGATCAGCGCTTGCCGCCGCAGCGACAGGTTGCCGACGCGGTGGGCATCAGCGTGCAAACGGTCACCAATGCCTATAAGGAACTGGAGCGTCAGGGCCTGGTGCGTTGCGAAGTAGGGCGCGGCAGTTTCGTGTCGCGGCGCATGAGCGATCGGGTCGCCACTTATATTCTCGACAGTCCCGAACGCGCATTGGTGGATTTTTCCATCACGCGGATCATGCACACCCGCGAGCACGACCAGTTCTGGCGCGAGACCTGCCGCGAACTCAGCACTGAAGAAGATCAGCCGTGGATTCACGCGTTTCGCCCCATCGCCGGTTTCGAATCGCACCGTGAAGCAGCGATGCACTGGATCGGGCGTCAGGGCTTGCGGGTCGAACGCGACGACATCCTGATCACCAACGGTGCGGCCCACGGGATTTTCCTGGCCCTGGCCTCGTTGGCCGGGCCTGATGATGTGGTGCTCTGCGAAGGCATCACCGACCATGGCGTGATCGGCAATTCCCAGGTGTTGGGCTTTACCCTCAAAGGCCTGGAAATGGATCGCTACGGCATTGATCCGGAGCATTTCGAGGACATGTGCAGCAATGAACGCATCACCGCGCTGGTCTGCACACCGAACCTGAACAACCCGACCACCAGCCTGATGCCGGACAACCGCCGGCGTGAAATAGCCGAAATTGCTCGGCGCTTCGGCGTGCACATTATCGAGGACGACGTCTACGGACCGCTGCTCGATGAGCGTCGCGCGCCGCCGATCAGCCATTACTTGCCGGAACTGTCGTTCTATTGCACCAGCATGACCAAGTCGGTGCTCACCGGTTTGCGCATAGGTTATCTGGTGATGCCCAAACGTCTGGCGTTGCGTACCGAAAGCATTTTGCGGGTCAACAGCTGGATGGCCACGCCAATGGTTTCGGAAATCGCCGCGCGCTGGATTCGCGACGGGCGCGCCGACACGTTGGTGGGTTTGCAGCGCAAATTATTGGGCGGGCGTCAGGCGATGGTCACCGAATACCTCGGCGAATACCTGCTCGGCCAGCACCCGCATGCCTTGAATGCCTGGATCGGAATTCCGCCGCACTGGGAGCTCGACAGCTTGGTGCGTGCGCTGCGTCACAAGCATATTGCGGTCACATCGCCCGACCCGTTCACCGTGCGCGGCACGCCCCGGCCACGGGCGGTACGGGTGTGCGTCGGCGCCGAATGCAGCGACGACGAGATGCGCGATGCGTTGATGGGCATGCGTGAAATCTTCGGCCAGTACCCGCAAATCCACGACTTTTGAGTGGAAAAAAGACGCCGAAAATTTTCTCGACTAAATTGCCCTAGTACATTCAGCGCGACAATCCAGCCCTCTTAGACTGCGCCCAATACCTCTTGGGGATGCGGTCATGTCAGCGCTACAGCTCAACGATATTTACCTCGCACGCCAGCGCGTCGCAGCGCTGGTCCGGTGTACGCCCATGGAGCATTCGCCCAGCCTGTCGCGGCATGTGGGCGTGCCGGTTTACCTCAAGCTCGAATCCCAGCAGATCACCGGCAGCTTCAAGTTGCGTGGCGCGAGCAATGCCGTGGCGCAGCTCAGTGCCGAGCAAAAGGCGTGTGGCGTCGTCGCCGCATCGACCGGCAATCATGGGCGGGCGCTCGCTTACGCCGCATCGCGGCAAGGTGTGAAGGCGACGATTTGCCTGTCGCATCTGGTGCCGGGAAACAAAGTCCAGGCCATCCGGGATCTCGGCGCCGAAGTCCGCATCGTCGGCCAGTCCCAGGATGACGCCCAGCGCGAGGCCGAGCGGATTGCCCATGAGCAGGGTGCGACGCTGCTGCGGCCGTTCGACCATCCGGCAATCATCGCTGGGCAGGGCACGCTGGGGCTGGAAATCCTTGAACAGCAACCGGACGTCTCTCAAGTCCTGATTCCATTGTCCGGCGGAGGGCTGTTCGCCGGCGTGGCACTGGCGCTGAAAAGTGCCAACCCGCAGATCGTCACCCACGGCATCAGCATGCAACGCGGCGCGGCCATGCACGCCAGCCTCGCGGCCGGGCATCCGGTGGCAGTCGAAGAGCTGCCGACCCTCGCCGACTCGCTCGGCGGTGGCATCGGCCTCGACAACCGTTTCACCTTTGCCATGACCCGCGACACCTGCGATCACCTGCACCTGCTCAGCGAAGCCTCCATCGCCAATGCCATCCGCCACGCCTACCGCGAAGAATGCCTGGTGCTGGAAGGCGCGGCGGCGGTGGGCATTGCCGCGTTGCTCGAAGGCTTGATCGAACCGCGCGGGCCGGTCGTGGTGGTGGTCAGCGGACGCAACGTCGATATCGATCAGCACCTGCGCGTGCTGAACGGCGCCGATGCCTGAATTCCAACAATAACGATTCAATGGAGTGCCGCGTTGATGAGTGAAATCACCTTGTTGAGCGAAGCCGATCTGCGTGCCTGTGTGGCGCTGGATCTGCTGAGCATCGAAGCTGTCGAACAGGCCTTCGTGCTGCTCGCCACCGCTGCCGTGGCTATGCCGCCAATCCTGCGCCTGGACATTCCTGAACATAACGGCGAAGTGGATGTGAAGACCGCTTACTTGCCGGGGTTGGAACGCTTTGCGATCAAGGTCAGTCCGGGTTTTTTCGATAACCCGAAACTCGGCTTGCCCAGCCTCAACGGCATGATGATGTTGCTGTCCGCCCGCACCGGTCTGCTGGACGCGTTATTGCTGGATAACGGTTATTTGACCGCCGTGCGTACAGCGGCGGCGGGTGCCGTGGCGGCGCGAGCGTTGTCGCGGGAAGACAGCCGCAGTGTCGCGCTGATCGGTGCCGGTGAGCAGGCCGCGTTGCAACTGCAAGCCTTGCGTTTGGTGCGGCCGATCGACAGCGTGCGGGTCTGGGCGCGGGACTCTGCCAAGGCGCAGGCCTTCTGTGTCGAACTGGCTCGCGACAGCGGCCTGGCAGTCAAACCGTGCGCAAACATCGACGAGGCCATGGCTGATGTCGACATCGCGATCACCTGCACGCCGAGCCGCGAGCCGTTGATCGATGTACGTCATTTGCAGCCCGGCCTGCACATCACCGCCATGGGCTCGGACGCCGAGCACAAGAACGAAATTTCCCCCCGTGCGCTGGCGCAGGTCGACCGCTATGTGGCGGATCGCTTGAGTCAGACACGCATCCTCGGTGAGCTGCATCACGCCCTCGCTGCAGGCGTAGTCAGCGACGAATCGGGCTTCGCAGAACTGGGTCAGGTGCTGGCCGGCCAACGGCCCGGTCGCACGGATTCAACGCAAATCACCTTGTGCGACCTCACCGGCACCGGCGCCCAGGACACGGCCATGGCCAACCTGGCCTTCGAGCGTGCGCGTTCGGCGGGCAAAGGATTTCAGTTCGGCAGTTAAACCGCTTTTTTCATCCGTGCGTCATTTATCAGAGGGCATGTGCATGTCTCAGATAGTCGTCAATCTTCCGTTTCAACGGGAGGAATACGCCCAGCGTCTGGCCAAGGTGCGAGTGGCCATGCAGGCGCAGGGCATCGAGTTGTTGCTGGTCACCGATCCGTCGAACATGGCCTGGCTGACCGGCTATGACGGTTGGTCGTTCTATGTTCATCAATGCGTGTTGCTGGCGCTCGATGGCGAACCGGTGTGGTTCGGTCGCGGCCAGGACGCCAACGGCGCCAAGCGCACGGTGTTCATGCAGCAAGAGAACATCGTCGGTTACCCGGACATCTATGTGCAGTCGCGGGAACGCCATCCCATGGACTACCTGTCGCGGGAAGTGATCAGCGCTCGTGGCTGGGATGCGCTGACCATCGGCGTGGAGATGGACAACTATTACTTCAGCGCTGCCGCGTTCCTGTCGCTGCAGAAAAACCTGCCGAAGGCCAAACTGATCGACGCGGTCGGGCTGGTGAACTGGCAGCGTGCGGTCAAGTCGCCGCAAGAAATCGACTACATGCGCATCGCCGCGCGCATCGTCGAAAAGATGCACGGGCGGATCCTTGAACGCATCGAGCCGGGCATGCGTAAAAACGAATTGGTGGCCGAGATCTACAGCAGCGGCATTCTTGGTGCCGACGGCCACGGCGGCGATTATCCGGCCATCGTGCCGCTGTTGCCGACCGGTGCAGACGCCAGTGCGCCGCACCTGACCTGGGATGATTCACCCTTCGAAAAGGGCGCCGGCACCTTCTTTGAAATCGCCGGTTGCTACAAGCGCTATCACTGCCCGTTGTCGCGCACGATCTACCTCGGTAAACCGCCGCAGCATTTCCTTGATGGCGAGAAAGCCGTAGTCGAAGGCATTGCCGCCGGGCTTGAAGCCGCAAAACCAGGGAACACCACCGGCGATATCGCCGTGGCGTTTTTCAAGGTGCTGGAGAAATTTGGCATCCACAAAGACAGCCGCTGCGGCTACCCGATCGGTATCAGCTACCCGCCGGATTGGGGCGAGCGCACCATGAGCCTGCGTCCCGGCGACAGCAGCGTGTTGCAACCGGGCATGACCTTCCACTTCATGCCGGGTCTGTGGATGGACGATTGGGGGCTGGAAATCACCGAGAGCATTCTGATCACCGAAACCGGCGTCGAGACGTTGTGCAATGTGCCGCGCCAATTGTTCGTGAAGGATTGAGCCATGAGTGAACTGCCTGACAACCCGATCAGCGCCACCGTGGATTTCAGCCGCGGAGGCGTGCAGCACGGTTTTCTCAAGCTGCCGTATTCCCGGGATGATTCTGCCTGGGGCGCGGTGATGATCCCAATCACGGTGATCCAGCGCGGTCAGGGACCGACCGCGCTGCTCACCGGCGGTAACCACGGCGACGAATACGAAGGCCCGGTGGCGTTGAGCAAACTTGCGCAAAGCCTGACGGCCGAGGACGTGAGCGGGCGAGTGATCATCGTACCGTTCATGAACACCCCGGCGTTCCATGCCGGGCGGCGCACGTCGCCGATCGACAAGGGCAACCTCAACCGCAGCTTTCCTGGCAAGCCGGAAGGCACGGTGACTGAGAAGATCGCCGACTATTTCACCCGAACTTTGCTGCCTTTGGCCGACATCGTGCTGGACATCCACTCCGGTGGGCGCACCCTGGATTTCTTGCCGTTCGCCGCGTGTCATGTACTGCCGGACAAACAGCAACAGGCGCAATGCGAGGCCGGCATGCGTGCGTTCAATGCGCCGTACAGCATGCGCATGCTCGAACTCGACGCCGGGGCGATGTACGACACCGCCGCTGAGTCCCAAGGCAAAATCTTCGTCACGACGGAGTTGGGCGGCGGCGGTTCGTCCACGGCGCGCAGCGTGGCGATTGCCGAGCGCGGGGTGCGCAATCTGCTGGTGCATGCCGGGATTCTTGAGGGCGAAGTGCAGACGGCGCCGTCGTTCATGCTCGACATGCCCGACGGCGATTGCTTCATCGCCAGCGAGCACGACGGCCTGCTGGAAATGTGTCGCGACCTGGGCGATAACGTGAACAAGGGCGAAGTGATCGCCCGCGTCTACGACGCCACCCGCAGCGGTGTGGCCCCGGTGGAATATCGCGCGGCGCGCAGCGGTTTGCTGGCGGCGCGGCACTTTCCGGGGTTGGTGGGTTGTGGCGATACCATTGCGGTGATCGCCGAAGTACTGACCTGACCACAATCCTTGTGGGAGCGAGCTTGCTCGCGATTGCGTCGGCACATCCAACATTGATGCAACTGAAATACCGCCATCGCGAGCAAGCTCGCTCCCACAGGGGCTCCTAAACATTCACGAGATCGCCACCCATGCACAAACTCGATCGCTATGACCTGAAAATCCTGCGAATCCTCGCTGACGACGGGCGTATCACCAAGTCGAGCCTGGCCGAGGCGATCAATCTTTCGGTGACCCCGGCCTGGGAGCGGGTGCGCAAACTTGAAGCCCTCGGCCTGATCAAGGGCTACCGTGCGCAAATCGACTGGAACGCGGTGTTCAAAAGTCAGCAGGTGCTGGTGGAAATCACCTTGGCCCGCCATACCGCGCCAGACATGCGGCGATTCGAGCAACGCATGAGCGAAGCACCCGAAGTCGCGTTCTGTTATGCCACCGGCGGCGGTGTCGATTACATGGCGATGATCCAGGCACCGGACATCGATCATTACCAGCGCTTCATCGATCAGCTGCTGCTCGACGATCTGGGCATCGAACGCTACTTCACCTACATCGTCACCAAAACCATCAAGACCGGCGGCGCCTTGCCGGCCGAACTCTCTCAAGATTCCTGAAATCACCACAGTAACCCTGTAGGAGCGAGCAGGCTCACTCCTACAATGGATTTACTTCAACCGCAAAAATCCACGATTGACCCCGCCCAATCAGAAAAAACCACCTGCCGCACCCCCTCCAAACGCCAAATCCCCACGGCTTCGCTGCCCTAGCATGGTTCCACGCACACGGATTGGAGTGAACGCCATGACTTACAAACATCCACTGCTGTTCAAGGCCCTTTGCTATGTCGATGGCCATTGGGTACACAGCGACAGCGGCCACAGCATCGCGGTGCATAACCCCGCGGATCAAAAACTGATCGGTCATGTGCCAATGCTCGATCAGCCGCAAATCGTCGCTGCCATCGATGCCGCGCACCGCGCGTTCGCCGATTGGCGCAAACAAAGCCTTGAGGCGCGCGGGACGATTTTGCGGCGCTGGGCAGCTTTGATTCTTGAGCATCAGGAAGACCTGGCGCGGATTCTCAGTCTGGAGCAGGGCAAGTCCCTGGCCGAGTCCCGTGGCGAAATTGCCTACGCAGCCAGTTTCATTCCGTGGTTCGCCGAAGAGGCCCGGCGCCTCTATGGGCAAAACATTCCCAGCCACATTCCCGGTGCGCATCTGGGCACGGTCAAGGAGCCGGTCGGAGTCTGCGCGTTGCTGACCCCGTGGAATTTCCCTTCGGCGATGATCACCCGCAAAGCCGCCGCCGCCCTGGCCGCCGGTTGCACCGTGGTGATCAAGCCCGCCCATGAAACGCCTTACTCGGCATTCGCCCTCGCGCAACTCGCCGAGGAAGCGGGTTTCCCGGCCGGCGTGTTCAACGTGGTACTGGGCGAACCGCAGATGGCCATGCAAACCCTGGTGCAGGACAACCGCGTGCGCTCGGTGAGTTTCACCGGCTCGACCCGTGTCGGTAAGTTGGTGCTGCAAGCAGCGGCCCAGGACGTGAAAAAGGTTGCACTGGAACTGGGCGGCAACGCGCCGTTCATTGTTTGCGCCGATGCTGATCTGGAGCTGGCGGTGAAAGTCGCGGTGGCGGCCAAATTCCAGACCTCCGGCCAGGATTGCTGTGCAGCCAACCGGATCATGGTCGAGCGTTCGGTTTATCCGGAATTTCTCAAGCGCTTTGCCGTTGCCGTGCGTGAGTTGAAGGTCGGCCCGGCCATGATCGGCGACCGCGAGCAACAGGTCGACATTGGCCCGTTGATGCATCAGGCCGCCTTCGATGTCACGGCCGAACGTGTCGCCGATGCCCTGCAACATGGCGCGCAGCGGCTGGTGGGCGGGGAGGCGCACGCCCTCGGCGGCTTGTTCTACCAGCCAACGGTGCTGGCCGGCGTCACACCACAAATGCGCATCTACCGCGAAGAAAACTTCGCGCCAATCGCCGGGGTGATGCCGTTCGACACCCTCGATCAGGCCGTCGAGATGGCCAACGACACCGAATACGGTCTGGCCGCCTACATTTGTTCCAATCGCCTGGACCTGATTTACCCGCTGATCCGCCGACTCGACCACGCGATGGTCGCGGTCAATGGCGTCAAGTTCACCGGCCACCCGATCCCGTTCGGTGGCATGAAAGCCTCGGGGCTGGGCCGCGAGGGCGGCACCGAGGGCTTCGAAGCCTTTGTCGAAACCAAATACTTCTGCCTGCACCATCAAGGCCAGTTCTGAGGAGATCTACCATGAGCCAAGAATTCGACACCCTGTTCGAGCAAGACCGTGCGCATTTCATGCACCCGTCCACTCACGCCCATGACCACGCCAGCGGCGCACTCAAGGGACGCATTATCAAGGGCGCCTCGGGTATCCGCATCCGCGACCACGAAGGCCGCGAACTGATCGACGCCTTTGCCGGCCTGTACTGCGTGAACATCGGTTACGGCCGTACCGAAGTCGCCGACGCAATCTACAAGCAAGCCAAGGAACTGGCCTATTACCACACCTACATGGGGCACTCGACCGAGGCGATCATCGAGCTGTCGAGCCGCATCATCGACTGGGCGCCCGAAGGCATGAAGAAGGTCTACTACGGCCTCTCCGGTTCCGATGCCAACGAGACCCAGATCAAACTGGTGCGCTACTACAACAACGTGCTCGGTCGCCCGCAGAAAAAGAAAATCATCTCCCGCGATCGCGGTTATCACGGCTCGGGCATCATGACCGGTAGCCTGACCGGCCTGCCGAGCTTCCATCAGCATTTCGACCTGCCGGCCGAAGGCATCAAGCACACCGTGTGTCCGCACTGGTATCGCAAGGCGCCGACCGGCATGGATGAAGCCGCGTTCGTGCGCTACTGCGCCGACGAGCTGGAAAAAATGATCCTCGCCGAAGGGCCGGACACCGTTGCAGCCTTCATCGGTGAACCATTGATGGGCACTGGCGGCATCATCGTTCCGCCGGCCGGTTACTGGGCGGCGATTCAGGCAGTGCTGAACAAGTACGACGTGCTGCTGATCGCCGACGAAGTGGTCTGCGCCTTCGGTCGCCTGGGTTCGAAGATGGGCAGCCAGCGTTATGGCATGCGCCCGGACCTGATCACCACGGCCAAAGGCCTGACCAGTGCTTATGCGCCGCTGTCGGCGGTGATCGTCGGCGAAAAGGTCTGGGATGTGATCAAAAAAGCCTCTGAATCCCAAGGCGCCATGGGCCATGGCTGGACGTATTCCGGGCATCCGATCTGCGCGGCGGCGGCATTGGCCAACCTCGACATTCTGGAGCGGGAGAACCTTACGGCCAATGCCGACAAGGTTGGCGCTTATCTCAACCGTCGGCTGCGCGAGACGCTCGAAGGCCATCCGCTGGTGGGTGAAGTGCGCGGTGACGGGATGCTCGCGGCGGTCGAGTTCATGGCGGATCGTGAACAGCGCACGTCATTCGATGCGGCCTTGAAGGTGGGGCCGAAAGTGTCGGCGGCCTGCCTGGAGCGCGGCATGATCGCCCGGGCGATGCCCCATGGCGACATCCTTGGTTTTGCACCGCCGTTGGTTCTCACCGAAGCAGAGGCAGACTTGATCGTTGGTATCACCAAGGATGCAATTGATCAGGTGGCGGGGGAGGTGCTGGGCTAACCCCCGCCACAACGGTCACGTCTAGGAGCTGCCGCAGGCTGCGATCTTTTGATCTTGCTTCTTGGAATCAAAAGATCGCAGCCTCGTTGCACTCGACAGCTCCTACCTGCCTCAATTGATTCGTCAAAAACAAAAAAGCCCCCGGACAATCACTTGTCCGGGGGCTTTTTACATCGCCTGAAACCTGATTACTTCTTCAGGCCGTAATGCTCATCGAGCATGCCCGGGGCGTTCGGGGCTTTGGGCGCGTAGTCGCGTGGCGGTTCCTGATTGCGCGGCGGCGTCAGGCGTTCCCGTGGAGCCTGCGCCGCATCGGCGTGCAGGGAGGCCAGCAAGCGTTGGCGGGTCTGCTCGTCCAGGGCCAGGCGGTTGGCACCCTCGGCGAGATGATCCTGCACTTCCTGATAGCTCGCAGTCAGTTTCTTGACCAGTGTCGCGGTGCTGTTGAAGTGGGTCACCACTTCGTTCTGATAACTGTCGAAACGTTCCTGAATATCGTCCAGCTGACGTTGGGTACTGCTAGGCGCGGCATTCGGCGCCAGGCGAGCGATCAGGAAACCAATGGCGACACCCACAACCAGGGCAAGAGTCGGCAACAACCAAACTAAGAGCGAGTGTTCCACGAGTCCTTCCTCTATAAACGGCTTTGCTTTACGTTAACGGCTCGAACCTGCGCTGTATACCGCGATTCGCTCGCAATAGACAGTTGCAGACAATTTGCTAGACGAGTCGACCCGATTCGAGGTCACGGAGTTCTTTCCTTGCTGATGCGTGAAACCCCTGTAGTGATTGATGGCCCGGTTGGTCAACTGGAAGCACTTTACCTGGACAGCGAACAGCCGCGCGGCCTGGCACTGATCTGCCATCCAAACCCGGTGCAGGGCGGCACCATGCTCAACAAAGTGGTCTCGACCCTGCAGCGCACCGCGCGCGATGCCGGTTTGATCACCTTGCGCTTCAACTATCGCGGCGTTGGCGCCAGCGAAGGTTCCCACGACATGGGCACCGGTGAAGTCGATGATGCCCAGGCTGTTGCCGCATGGTTTCGGGAAAAACACCCGGATCTGCCGCTGACCCTGTTCGGTTTCTCCTTCGGCGGTTTTGTTGCAGCAAGTCTCGGCGGACGTCTTGAAGCGCAGGGCGAGCAGCTCAAACACCTGTTCATGGTGGCGCCAGCGGTGATGCGCCTGGGCGATCAGGATCAACTGCCACAACACGGCGAGCTCACTGTGATTCAGCCGGAAACCGACGAAGTGATCGATCCACAGCTGGTTTACCAATGGTCCGACAAGCTCGAACGTCCCCATGAGCTGCTGAAAGTGGCAGAATGCGGACACTTTTTTCATGGCAAGCTGACCGATCTCAAGGATCTGATCCTGCCGCGCCTCTCGAATTGATTGCAGTCTGACAAGCGATTACCCATGACGACTCGTACCCGTATCCTCACCGGCATTACCACCACCGGCACGCCGCACCTGGGCAACTACGCCGGCGCCATCCGCCCGGCGATCCTGGCCAGCCGTGACAGCAATGCCGATTCGTTCTATTTCCTGGCGGATTACCACGCCCTGATCAAGTGCGATGACCCGCTGCGCATCCAGCGCTCGCGTCTGGAAATCGCCGCGACCTGGCTGGCCGGTGGCCTGGATGTGGACCGCGTGACGTTCTATCGCCAGTCCGACATCCCGGAAATCCCCGAGCTGACCTGGCTGCTGACCTGCGTCGCCGCCAAGGGCCTGCTCAACCGCGCCCACGCCTACAAGGCTTCGGTGGACAAGAACGTCGAGACCGGCGAAGACCCGGATGCGGGCATCACCATGGGCTTGTACAGCTACCCGGTACTGATGGCCGCTGACATTCTGATGTTCAACGCGCACAAGGTGCCGGTCGGTCGCGACCAGATCCAGCACGTGGAAATGGCCCGCGACATCGGCCAGCGTTTCAACCACCTGTTTGGCCAGGGCAAAGAATTCTTCACCATGCCTGAAGCGCTGATCGAAGAAAGCGTTGCCACGCTGCCGGGCCTCGACGGCCGGAAGATGTCGAAGAGCTACGACAACACCATCCCGTTGTTCAGCAGCGCCAAAGAGATGAAGGACGCGATCTCGCGGATCGTCACCGACTCCCGTGCGCCGGGCGAAGCGAAAGATCCGGATAACTCGCACCTGTTCACCTTGTTCCAGGCCTTTGCTACTCCGGCGCAGGCCGACGAGTTCCGCAGCGAACTGCTACAAGGCCTGGGCTGGGGTGAGGCGAAGAATCGTCTGTTCCAGTTGCTGGACAACGAACTGGGCGAGTCTCGCGAGCGCTATAACCAGTTGATCGAGCGTCCGGCGGATCTCGAAGACATCCTGCAGCACGGCGCGAAAAAGGCCCGTTCGGTAGCGACGCCGTTCCTCAACGAACTGCGTGAAGCCGTTGGCCTGCGTTCTTTCGTGGCCCAGACCCAAGTGGCGGCGACCACCAAGAAGAAAGCCGCGAAAGCCGCGCGTTTTGTCAGCTTCCGCGAAGACGACGGCAGTTTCCGCTTCCGTCTGCTGGCGGCCGATGGCGAACAACTGCTGTTGTCGCGCAACTTCGCCGACGGCAAGACCGCCGGTCAGGTGACCAAGCAGCTGCAATCGGGCCAAGCGCTGGACGTGCGCAATGAAGACCTGAGCTTCAGTGTGTGGCTGGAAGGCGAGTGCGTTGCCGACAGCCCGGCCTTTGCCGATAGCACTGCGCGGGATGCTGCCATCGAGGCTTTGCGCATTGCCCTGACCCCGGTTCAGGAATAAACAACGGTTCGGCCCTACCAAGGGCCGATTGCCATTCCTGCGGGCCGTCGCTACAGTGTCGGCCCGTTTTTGTTGCCTTGCTAACGAATTATGACGCCCCTAGAACGATATCAAGCTGATCTGAAACGCCCGGAATTCTTCCATGACGCCGCGCAGGAAACGGCCGTGCGTCATTTGCAGCGCCTGTACGACGATCTGGTCGCGGCCGAGCAAAATAAACCGGGCCTGCTGGGCAAACTGTTTGGCAAAAAGGATCAGACCCCGGTCAAGGGCCTGTACTTCTGGGGCGGTGTAGGTCGCGGCAAGACTTACCTGGTCGACACCTTCTTCGAAGCGCTGCCGTTCAAGGAAAAGACCCGCACTCACTTCCACCGCTTCATGAAGCGCGTGCACGAAGAGATGAAGACCCTGGGCGGCGAGAAAAACCCGCTGACCATCATCGCCAAGCGTTTCTCCACCGAAGCCCGGGTGATCTGCTTCGATGAATTCTTCGTTTCCGACATCACCGACGCCATGATTCTCGGCACCCTGATGGAAGAGTTGTTCAAGAACGGCGTGACCCTGGTCGCAACGTCGAACATCGTGCCGGACGGTCTGTACAAGGACGGCCTGCAACGCGCGCGCTTCCTGCCAGCCATCGCGCTGATCAAACAGAACACCGAAATCGTCAACGTCGACAGCGGCGTCGATTACCGTCTGCGTCACCTCGAACAAGCGGAACTGTTCCACTTCCCGCTCGACGAAGCGTCCCACGAAAGCCTGCGCAAGAGTTTCCGCGCGCTGACACCGGAATGCACCGCAGCGGTCGAGAACGACGTGCTGATGATCGAGAACCGCGAAATCCGTGCCCTGCGCACCTGCGATGACGTGGCCTGGTTCGAATTCCGTGAGCTGTGCGACGGTCCACGCAGCCAGAACGACTACATCGAACTGGGCAAGATCTTCCACGCCGTGCTGCTCAGCGGCGTCGAGCAGATGAGCGTCACCACCGACGACATCGCCCGACGCTTCATCAACATGGTCGACGAGTTCTACGACCGCAACGTGAAACTGATCATTTCTGCTGAAGTCGAGCTTAAGGATCTGTACACCGGCGGTCGCTTGAACTTCGAGTTCCAGCGAACGTTGAGCCGTCTGCTGGAAATGCAGTCCCACGAATTCCTGTCCCGGGCGCACAAGCCGTAGGACTATTCGGAAAGGCAAAAAAGGCCTGCGAACGCAGGCCTTTTTTTGTGCGCTGAAAACCCCTGTAGGAGTGAGCCTGCTCGCGATGGCGGTATGTCAGTCACATCGATGCTGGATGTTGCCTTTCAAGTAGTGCGTCAACTCATGCTGTCGCTGGCAGCCAATCAGCAGCCACAGCAAAATCCTGGCTTTGCGCGGACAGAGAAATCCGGCCATCAAGGCACCTTTGCGGGTCAGGTCCATCTCGCTGCCGTCGAAGCCATACGTGGCTTGCGCGGTGGAGCCCGAACCGGTGCGTGTCGCAATGATCACCGGGATTTTTTCGGCGATGCGCTCAATAATCGTCGCCCAACGCTGCGATACGTGGCCGGCACCGAAACCGGCGATCACCAGCCCGTCATAGCCGAGCGTGAGGATGTTCTCCAGCAGCAGGGTGTCTGCCGAAAGCGATGCCTCGAGCATTGCGACCTTCTGAGTGGTCTGTTGCGGCAGGGGCAAAACCTTACGCTGCACCGGAGGGTGCAGGTAACAAACGCGGTCCTCCATCAACAGGCCAGAGGGTCCGGTGACCGGAGAGGAAAATGCCTGCAACGCAAGCGAATCGGTTTTGCGCACGCTACTCGCTCGATGTATCTCCCCGTTCATCACCACCTGAACACCGCGCTGCCGGCTGCCGTCAGCCAGGGCAACGCGGCACGCATCCAGCAAATTCGCTGGTCCGTCGGCGCCTGGCTGTGCTGCCGAACGCATGGCGCCGGTCAATACCAGGGGCGTGTCGTGGGGCCACAGGTATTCGAAAAACTGCGCTGTTTCTTCGAGGGTGTCGGTGCCTTGGGTGATCACGACACCCGCGGCGCCTTGTTTTACCTGAAAGCTTGCCCAGGACAAGACGCTCAGCAAAAACTCGAAATCCAGCGAGGCGCTGGGTAGCAGGCCAAGCGTCTCAACGGTCACTCGGGCCAGCGTCGACAGTTCCGGTAGGGAGGCCAACAGCGTTTCGCCGCTGATGGTCGGAATAACGCCTTCACCGGCATTTCTTGCTTGCATGCTTACCGTACCGCCGAGCGCTGCGATGGCCAGTTTGGGCAGGTCCATGTCATACCTCGATTGTTTGTCATGAAAAGTGGCTGTACCCGGTTTCTGGCCGTGATACAGCCGAATGGCTAGAGGCGTTAATCCGCGATCAGGTAGCCGATGAGTGAAACGATCAATAGCGTGCTGATAGCCATGGACAGGACATTGCCAATGTAGGCGTGCATGTCCGCCGGTAATCGTCTGGACAGTGCACACGCCAGAGGTGGCGCAACAAGCGCCCCCAGCAGGGCACTGGAAACGATCACCTGCCAACTGCCGCCATAGGCCAGAATCGCCGCAGGAACCACCGACACCAGTGGCACGTAAGTCGGATACCAGCCGAGCAACATCCACTGTCGGCGCCAGACCAGCACCCCGATGGCCGACGTCAGAGCCTGGCCGGCAATGATGTGCGGCAGCAGGCCCGATCCATACGCGGGGCTCATGGGGTTCAAGCTGTACGCGAGCAATGCGCCTGCCAGCAGGCCAAGGCTGGCCAGCTCATTGCCGAAGAACGGCGCTTCGGAAAAGTCCGCCAGTACCCGACGCAAACTCCAGATCACGCCGTAGTCCGGTGCCTTTTTGGTGACGTGCGCTACGGTCGTGAGGGCTGGTATCTCGGGTTGCTCGGACTTCATCAGCGCAGGCCAATAGCGGCAGAGCAGGAACGCCAGGACGCTGGCAATCGCCATGCCCAGCACGTTGCCGATCACTGCGGGCAAGACCAACGGGTTGCACACGTAGTTGACGATCAGCAGGCACATGGGCGTGACGAGTGCAGCGCCCAGGATTGCGCCGTTGATCGCAACTTTCCAGCCGCCGCCAAACATCAGCACCATCGCCGCAGGCAGCGATACAAACGCGGCGAATGTGGGTTGCCAGTCATTGGCGTTCACCGTCCAGCCCCATAGCAGGTTACTCAGCAACAACCCGAGCAATGAACTGGTCACTAGCCAAGGCCAAAGCCCCGTTCCATAGGAAATGGCAAAGCCTTGCCAGGATTTCCCCGTTCGATTTGCCCAATAGGCGAGGTAGGCGCCCGCCAGCAGCCCAATCGAAGCGAACTCGTGTTTGTAGAACGCCACTTCGCTGATGTCGCCCACGACCCAGCGCAGCCATGCGCTCGGCTCGGGCAGCGAGGACACCATATCGCTGTAGCTCGGCCAGTGTGCAGACCACAAGGAACGGTAGGAAAATGAAAGCCAGATCGCCAGCACAGCGATGCCGATCAGCAGCACGATGACCGCCAGATCAACAGTGGAACTGCGGGTCAGCGGTTTTTTGTCGGTTGTGATTTCCATCAGTCAGGTCCCCCTTTCATCAACGCGGGAGACAAGCGTGTTGGGTGCAGCCGAGCATTTGATCGTAGAGATCTGTTCGGCGATCGCGATGCAGGTCGTTCAGGTTGTTCCAGATTGGCGCGCTGCGAGAACTGGTCAGGTCAATGTCGGCAAACAGGATTTCCTGTTGGTCCGCCGATGCCACGTTGCCTATTGGCCAGCCATTGGTTCCGGCAATCAGGGAACAACCCAGGTAGCGAGCGCCGCGTTCTTCGCCGATCCGGCTGGCCGCTGCGATAAACACGTTGTTGACGTGAGCTGCGGTCATCGTCAGATACGACGCCATGCACTTGCCGGCCTCGTCGAACAGCGGCGGTGGCGTCCACACCCAGTTGTTCAGGCTGCAAATGATGTCTGCGCCTTGCTGACTGAGAATTCGCGGTACCTCCGGAAACCAGATGTCCCAGCAGATCAACAATCCGATGCGGCCGATGGGCGTTTCAAAAACCGGGAAACCCAGATCGCCCGGTGTGAACCAGAGTTTCTCCAGATTCCACAAATGGGCTTTGCGGTACTTGCCGATAAAGCCGTCAGGCCCGCAAAGAACGCCGGTGTTGAAGAGTCGCATGCCGTCGCGTTCGGCCAAACCCGCGACAAGGTAAACCTTGTGCTGGCGCGCAAAATCCATCCAGGTCTGCACACTTGGCCCATCGGGCACTGACTCCGAATGGTCGAAGGCATCCTGGCGGGTGCTGAAGAAATAACCTGTGTTGGAAAGCTCGGGCAAGACGATGAGATTCGCACCGCCGTTTACCGCCTCTAAAGCCAATTCCAGGCTTCGACGCAGATTGCCTTCACGATTCTCGATGCCGACTTGTGGATCGAACTGCACGACTGCTACACGAACAGGACTGGTTGGATTGCTCATTCCCGATAACCTCTTTTTTATTGTTATTCACGCCATTTAAGTGCGTGTTTATAAGAGGTGAAACAGCAAGCGGGCGGAAGTCAGCCGCTTCCGGTACGGGTGTAGTCCTTGTCCGAAGATGCATTAACGGGGCGGGGAGGATGAGCCAGCACATCGCGTGCATGGCTCCGAAGCAGGATCAGGGTTTGACTTGGTAATGCGGGTAATCGGTCATGGAAAAATCGCCATTGAACGAGGCGTCGGTTTTGTTGCAGATATGGATGACAGCGTCCACGGCTCCCCGCAACAAGGTTCCGTCCAGCCGGCGTCGACCGAGAATGACTCACCGGAAAAGTACAGACCCGAAACATGCCCATAGTCTCTGTTGTATTTCATCAAACCGACGGCGTCGTAATACGTGCCGGGCCGATAAAGCTTTGCGCAACCCAAGGCGTTTTTATCGGTTATCCAGCGTTGAACCACGGCTTGATCAATGCCGACATAGGGCGAAATGCGCTGCTGGATATTGGCAGAATTCATGAGGATGCGGTCCAGTTCCCTGACGCACTTGCTGACCAGCTCTTTGTCGGTGAATGCGGCGAGTTTGGTGGCGTCATCCTCCCATGTGTAACTCAGCAATATGCAGTCATAGCTGTAATTCTCGTTGTAGCGATAGGTGTAGACGTCATGGATGAAGCTGTCGGTGACGATTGCTTGCGGGATTTTGGTGTTGTTCGAAAGGAACGACTTTTTCAATGGCGCATACACCTTGCAACTGGTTTCCCAGTGCGCCGTTTTCCAGGCATTGATCGTCTCGAATGGCAGCATCTCTTGTGTGAAGTCTTCGAGCCTGATTCGGGTTTCGATCAGCCAGGACGGAAGGGTGACGATGACCGAGTCAAAGTCTTCGAAGTGCTCCTGGGTTTCTTCGGGCAGGCTGTGTTTCCAATTGAAGTACACGCGGGTTTGCCGGTTGGTAAGCTTTTTGAGTCGGGTGACAGATGAGTCCGTCAGCAGGCCATTGCTTCGTTCACGGCTGTGTTCGTAGACGGATTTTCCGGTTTCATCGATGTTCATGAACAACAGGCATTCGTCCAGTGCGGCGAGCCCGATGTAGCGGGGTCTGTCGAAGCTCAGCCCTGTCGAGTCGTAAACAGCTTCACTGTGCAAGTAGGGTGAAGCCAGAGGATCACCGTTGGCATCTACCCGGCCATGAATCAGTTGCAACTGGCTGCTGTAACCAAAAATGGCCGTACGCAGGGGATAAAGGCAGCACACGTCGTAAAAGGCGCCCCAACTGCCGTCGCCGATACCAATGGCGTAGAAAATCGCCGACTCCTCGGCGGTCATGCCCATTCCGCCAAAATCCCCGGGGGCGCGTTTATCCCAGGCTTGCAGGGCTGGCATGCTGACCAGATCCCTAAAGGAAACGCTCTGGTATTTATCGACGATGGCGGCCCACATGGCCTCCCACTCCAGGCCGGCATAACTTTCTGCGACCTGCCGGGTCATTTGATCGGCAAAGGCTTTCCATTTGGCGTAGACCTTTTGCAGTTCCTCGCCAGGAGGTGGGGTCAAGCCGTCTTCGTTCTTCCATATCAGCATCTGCGGAGTTGCTCCGCCTCCCAGGCTGCCTTCACGAAGGTAGATCCCGGTCGAGTTGACCCACTGGCTTCCTGGGTTGGCAAAATCCGAATGTGCCAGGTCAAACGCTTGGGCGTAGTAAGCCATCAGCGAGCGGCCTTCTGTCGGTGGCTCATCCGCCCGGTTGAAAAACGGCATGCGCATGGCACCCATTTCAAACGGTGTATGGCTCGCTGCCGAGTTGGGGCTTCCGGGGACGGTCAGGTGCCTGCCGCCGACGCGTCTGGATTGTTCGATGAGTGTGATCTGGGTGAAGCCGCAGCGATAAAGCTCTCGGGCGGCAGTCAGGCCTGTCACGCCGGCGCCAATGATGCAGATTCTATGGTTGGGGTCAGTTGCCTTGGCGATGCCGTCTTTTTGCTCGACCAAGGCCCGGTAGTCGAAGCACAAATCGGGTGGGTTTGGAAAGCGGGCCGCCCATTTGCCTTTGGCCGAGCGTTTTGTTCGCCTGGTTTCCCCGGCAATGATTGAGGGGTAGTTGTAGCTTGATCCGATAGTCACTGTTGAACGTCCCTGTCAGCACTGAAGGTGTGTGCAGGGAAATAGTTGCGTGGCGAAGGGCTGGTGACCATCAGCCAAATCGTATGCTTGGTGGTTCTGTATTCCGGGTTTTGCGTAGGAAAAGTAATCCCTTCGGCGAAGTCACCCGCCAGAACCTGTGGGAGCGAGCCTGCTCCCACACGGTTTAGTTGTTACGCCGCTTGTTGAAACTGCTGCCGATACTGGTTCGGCGATAGCTCCGTGTGCTGGCGGAACAACCGTGCGAAGAAGCTGGCATCGTCGTAGCCGACTTCGTAGCTGATGGTCTTGATGCTCTTGCGGCTGCCGGACAACAGGCCCTTGGCGGTTTCGATGCGCAGGCGTTGCAGGTAATGCAGCGGTTTGTCGCCGGTGGCGGTCTGGAAGCGGCGCATGAAGTTGCGGATGCTCATGCCGTGTTCGCGGGCGACGTCTTCGAAGCGGAACTTGTCTGCGAAATGTTCTTCGAGCCAGTGCTGGATCTGCAGGATGATCACGTCCTGGTGCAGCTTCTGTCCGCCAAAACCGATACGTCCCGGTGAATAGCTGCGTTGCACTTCATACAGAATGTCCCGCGCCACAGCCTGGGATACGTTGGCCCCGCAGAAACGTTCGATCAGGTAAATGTACAGATCACAGGCCGAGGTGGTGCCGCCTGCGCAATACAGGTTGTCGGCGTCGGTCAGGTGTTTGTCCTGATTGAGCTGGACCTGTGGGAAGCGTTCGGCGAAGGCATTGAAGAAGCGCCAGTAAGTGGTCGCTTCCTTGCCGTTGAGCAATCCGGCTTCGGCCAGCCAAAACACACCCGTGGCCTCGCCACACAGCACCGCGCCGCGCGCATGTTGCTGGCGCAGCCAGGGCAGGACCTGTGGATAACGTTTGCACAGCGAATCGAAATCGTCCCAGAAGGCTGGGAGGACGATGATGTCAGCATTTTCCAGTCCGCCATCCACCGGAATCATCACGTCGCTGAAGGTGTTGACCGGTTTGCCGTCGGGGCTGACCAAGCGGGTTTCGAACGCCGGGGTCAGGCCTTGGCCCAGCTGCTTGCCGTAGCGCAGGCTGGCGAGGTGGAAGAAATCCTTGGCTTGCATGAGGGTGGAAGCGAAAACCCGGTCGATGGCCAGGATGCTGACGCGCCGCAGGGGCGTGGAGGCTTGGTTAGACATAATTCAACTTTATTCTTATAGGGGAAAGTGGTCACCAGACGGCTGGATCGTCTTATTTTTTGTCGGATGTGTCCAGTGTCCTGTATCGGAAGCGAGGCATAGTCTCTGAAGGTCAACTCCTTCTAAAAACAATGAAAAGGTGCCGCATGATCCCCAGAACCCTGTTCAGCTCCGAGCACGAACTTTTCCGCGACAGCGTGCGAACGTTCCTCGAAAAAGAGGCGGTGCCGTTCCATGGGCAATGGGAAAAACAGGGTCATATCGATCGCAAACTCTGGAACAAGGCCGGCGAGGCGGGGATGTTGTGCTCGCACCTGCCGGAAGAGTACGGCGGACTGGGGGCGGACTTTCTCTACAGTGCGGTGGTGATCGAGGAAGTCGGGCGCCTGGGTTTGACCGGCATCGGTTTCTCCCTGCATTCGGACATTGTGGCGCCGTACATCCTGCATTACGGCAGTGAAACGCTGAAACACAAATACCTGCCGAAACTGGTTTCCGGGGAGATGGTGACTGCCATTGCCATGACCGAGCCGGGCGCGGGCTCTGATCTGCAAGGGGTGAAGACCACTGCGGTGCTCGATGGTGATGAGTACGTGATCAACGGCTCGAAGACCTTTATCACCAACGGGTTTCTCGCCGATCTGGTCATCGTCGTGGCCAAGACTGATCCGAAGGCTGGTGCCAAAGGCACCAGTCTGTTTCTGGTCGAGGCGAATACGCCGGGGTTCGAGAAGGGCAAGCGCCTGGAAAAAGTCGGCATGAAGGCGCAGGACACTTCGGAACTGTTCTTCCAGGACGTGCGCGTGCCGAAGGAAAACCTGCTGGGCCAGGCCGGGATGGGCTTCGCTTACCTGATGCAGGAGCTGCCGCAGGAGCGCCTTACCGTGGCCATTGGCGGCCTGGCTTCAGCCGAAGCGGCGCTGCAATGGACGCTGGACTACACCCGCGACCGCAAAGCGTTCGGCAAGGCGATTGCGGATTTCCAGAACACCCGGTTCAAACTGGCGGAGATGGCGACCGAAATTCAGATCGGCCGGGTCTTCGTCGACCGCTGCCTGGAACTGCACCTGCAAGGCAAGCTCGACGTACCGACGGCGGCGATGGCCAAGTACTGGGGCACTGACCTGCAATGCAAGGTGCTCGACGAGTGCGTGCAGTTGCATGGCGGCTACGGCTTCATGTGGGAGTACCCGATTGCGCGGGCGTGGGCGGATGCGCGGGTGCAGCGGATTTATGCGGGGACCAATGAGATCATGAAGGAGATTATTGCGCGGTCGCTTTGATCGGCGGTGATGGTTGAAAAGATCGCAGCCTTCGGCAGCTCCTACACGGAATTGGCGTACACCCTGAGCTGCCGAAGGCTGCGATCTTTTCGTGGTCATGACAAATTACGGGGCCGGATTCGGATGATCCATGTGAATCGCCTCGATCCCTTCCAGCACTTCGTCCGATAGCTTCAGATCAAAACTGGCAATGTTGCTCTCCAGTTGCTCCATCGTGGTCGCGCCGATGATGTTGCTGGTCACGAACGGCTGCTGCGTCACGAATGCCAGGGCCATTTGCGCCGGGTCCAGGCCGTGTTCACGGGCCAGTGCAACATAACGGCTGCATGCTGCTTCCGACTGCGGGTTGAAATAGCGGCTGAAGCGGCTGTAGAGGCTCAGGCGACCTTTTGGCGGGCGCGCGCCACCTTCGTACTTGCCCGACAGGAAGCCGAACGCCAGCGGCGAATAGGCGAGCAGGCCGCACTGTTCGCGAATGGCGATTTCCGCCAGGCCGACTTCGAAGCTGCGGTTGAGCAGGTTGTAAGGGTTCTGGATCGACACCGCGCGCGGCCAGCCACGGGCTTCGGCCAGGGCGAGGAAACGCATGGTGCCCCACGGGGTTTCGTTGGACAGGCCGATATGGCGAATCTTGCCGGCCTTGACCTGTTCGTCGAGCGCTTCGAGGGTGTCCTCCAGCGGCGTCAGGTTGGCTTCGATCTTGTGCTTGTAGCCCAACTGACCGAAGAAATTGGTGCTGCGCTCCGGCCAGTGCAGTTGGTACAAATCGATGTAGTCGGTCTGCAGGCGCTGGAGGCTGGCATCCACGGCTTCGGTGATGTGCTGTCGATTGTGCCGAAGATTCTTGTCGCGGATGTAATCAATGGTGTTGCCCGGCCCGGCGATCTTGCTGGCCAGGATCCAGTCGGCACGGTCACCGCGGCTCTTGAAGTAATTGCCGATGTAGCGTTCGGTGGTGGCGTAGGTTTCGGCCTTGGGCGGCACCGGGTACATCTCGGCGGTGTCGATGAAATTGATCCCTGCACTCTTGGCCCGTTCAATCTGGGCGAAGGCGTCTGCCTCGCTGTTTTGCTCGCCCCAGGTCATGGTTCCGAGGCAGAGGGCACTCACATTCAGATTGGTCCGGCCTAGCTGGCGATAGTCCATCGGGTGCTCCTTGGGCAAAACAATCATAAAAGCAGGTTGAAATATTTTTCGCAATCTGCATAATTGCGCACCTCTTTCTGCAGTGGAAGTGATGCGCCGCCGCCGAAGAATCTTGCCGTTGAACGGACGCGCCGACCCGAGCCCCCGAAAGCGTCTGTATCCGGCTGCCTTTGACTTGTCAAAGTACGCACTATTCAGTAAGATCCGCCGTCTAATTTACAGGGCGGCCCCTGAGGCTATAAAGAATGAAAACTTTTACTGCTAAACCGGAAACAGTAAAGCGCGACTGGTTTGTCGTCGACGCTGCTGGTCAGACCCTGGGTCGTCTGGCCACCGAAATCGCGAGCCGTCTGCGTGGCAAGCACAAGCCTGAGTACACTCCTCACGTTGACACCGGCGACTACATCGTCGTAATCAACGCTGAGCAGATCCGTGTTACTGGCGCTAAAACCACTGACAAAATCTACTACTCCCACTCCGGTTTCCCGGGCGGCATCAAGTCGATCAACTTTGAAAAGCTGATCGCCAAGGCCCCTGAGCGCGTGATCGAGACCGCGGTCAAAGGCATGCTGCCTAAGAACCCGCTGGGTCGCGACATGTACCGTAAGCTGAAAGTCTATGCGGGCGCTGCACACCCACATACTGCTCAGCAGCCCCAAGAACTGAAGTTTTAACGGAATAGTACATTATGTCGGCGACTCAAAATTACGGCACTGGCCGTCGCAAGACCGCAACCGCACGCGTTTTCCTGCGTCCGGGTACTGGTAACATCTCCATCAACAACCGTTCGCTGGATAATTTCTTCGGCCGCGAAACTGCCCGCATGGTAGTTCGTCAGCCGCTGGAATTGACTGAGACTGTCGAGAAGTTCGACATCTACGTCACCGTGATCGGCGGTGGTGTAAGTGGTCAAGCTGGCGCAATCCGCCACGGCATCACTCGCGCTCTGATGGACTACGACGAGACTCTGCGCAGCGCTCTGCGTAAAGCCGGCTTCGTAACCCGCGATGCACGTGAAGTTGAACGTAAGAAAGTTGGTCTGCGTAAAGCGCGTAAGCGTCCGCAGTACTCGAAGCGTTAATTCGCTTCCACGTTCAAAAAAGAACGCCCGGATTCCTCACGGAACCGGGCGTTTTTTTATGCGTGCGATTTATCAAAGAATTGCGCTGTGACAACTTGCCACATCCGTAGACGCCCTATACTACAAGGCTTGGCAGTGGTGCCCTGGGGTAATTACCTTGTCAGAATTGGGGCTTTTCATTACCATTCGGCAAAATTTTTATAAGTACATAGATTTACTTAGTAGATGCCTGATTTAACAGGCCACAAAGCTGATGGGAGAGGACTGAATGAGCAATGACGGCGTGAATGCAGGCCGGCGTCGCTTCTTGGTAGCAGCCACATCCGTGGTGGGTGCTGCAGGAGCGGTGGGGGCTGCGGTCCCGTTCGTGGGGTCATGGTTTCCCAGTGCCAAGGCGAAAGCCGCAGGTGCACCGGTGAAAGTGAATGTCAGCAAAATCGAGCCAGGCCAGCAGATGATTGCTGAGTGGCGCGGCCAGCCGGTATTCATCGTCCGCCGTACACAGGAAATCCTGGGGAATCTGAAAAAGATCGAGGGCCAGTTGTCTGACCCGACCTCCAAGAACTCGACACAACCGACCTATGTCGACCCGGAAGTTCGGTCGATCAAACCTGAAATTCTGCTGCTGATCGGTATCTGCACCCACCTGGGTTGCTCACCGACCTTCCGTCCCGAAGTGGCACCTGCTGACCTGGGCAAGGACTGGGTAGGTGGCTATTTCTGCCCTTGCCACGGCTCCCACTACGACCTGGCTGGCCGCGTCTACAAGTCGCAACCTGCGCCTTTGAACCTGCCAGTTCCCCCGCATTCCTATGAGACCGATGACATCATTGTCATTGGCGTCGATACGGAGAAAGCGTGATGAGCAAGTTCATGGATTGGGTTGATGCGCGCTTCCCCGCAACCAAAATGTGGGAAGACCATCTCAGCAAGTACTACGCCCCGAAGAACTTCAACTTCTTCTATTTCTTTGGTTCCCTGGCATTGCTCGTTCTGGTCAACCAGATCGTCACTGGTGTCTGGCTGACCATGAGTTACACCCCGTCGGCGGAGGAGGCATTTGCTTCCGTCGAATACATCATGCGCGACGTCGAGTACGGCTCGATCCTGCGTCTGCTGCACTCCACCGGCGCTTCGGCGTTCTTCATCGTGGTCTATCTGCACATGTTCCGTGGCTTGCTCTACGGTTCGTACCAGAAGCCGCGTGAGCTGGTGTGGGTCTTCGGCATGCTGATCTATCTGGCGTTGATGGCTGAAGCCTTCATGGGCTACTTGCTGCCATGGGGCCAGATGTCCTACTGGGGCGCCCAGGTGATCATCTCGCTGTTCGGTGCGATCCCGGTCATCGGCAACGACCTGACCCAGTGGATCCGTGGTGACTACCTGATTTCCGGTATTACCCTGAACCGCTTCTTCGCCTTGCATGTGGTGGCCTTGCCGATCGTGATTCTCGGTCTGGTGGTGCTGCACATCCTGGCGCTGCACGAAGTGGGTTCGAACAACCCGGACGGCGTGGACATCAAGAAACACAAAGACGAAAACGGCATACCGCTGGACGGCATTGCCTTCCACCCGTACTACACCGTGAAAGATATCGTCGGCGTGGTGGTGTTCCTGTTCATCTTCTGTTCGATCGTGTTCTTCTTCCCGGAAATGGGCGGTTATTTCCTCGAGAAGCCGAACTTTGAAGTGGCGAACGCCTTCAAGACCCCAGAGCACATTGCTCCGGTCTGGTACTTCACACCGTTCTACGCGATTTTGCGCGCGGTTCCGGACAAGCTCCTCGGCGTTATCGCCATGGGTGCCGCCATCGCAGTGCTGTTCGTCCTGCCGTGGCTGGACCGTAGTCCGGTCAAGTCGATGCGCTACAAAGGCTGGCTGAGCAAGATCTGGCTGTGGGTGTTCTGCATCTCGTTCGTGATCCTGGGCGTGTTGGGTGTTCTGGCTCCGACTCCAGGCCGTACGTTGCTGTCGCAGGTATGTACCTTCCTGTACTTCGCCTACTTCATTCTGATGCCGTTCTACACCAGGCTCGAGAAGACCAAACCGGTACCGGAAAGGGTGACTGGCTGATGAAAAAACTATTTGCTGTACTGATGCTTGCCGCACTGCCGGTATTCGCTTTCGCTGCTGAACACGGTGGTCCCGAGCTGGAAAAAGTCGACATCGACGTTTCCGACAAGGCTGCCATGCAGGATGGCGCACGTACGTTCGCCAACTATTGCATGGGTTGCCACAGTGCCAAGTTCCAGCGCTATGAGCGTGTTGCCGATGACCTGGGCATTCCTCACGAGTTGATGCTTGAGAAACTGGTGTTCACTGGCGCCAAGATCGGCGATCACATGAACATCGGCATGCAGCCGGCTGACGCCAAGACCTGGTTCGGTGCGGCGCCACCCGACCTGACCCTGGTTGCTCGCGTTCGCGGTACTGACTGGCTCTACGGTTACCTGAAGTCGTTCTATGAAGATCCGTCGCGTCCTTGGGGTGTGAACAACAAGGTCTTCCCGAACGTCGGTATGCCTAACGTGCTGGTCGGCCTGCAAGGTCGTCAGGTTGTCGGTTGCAAACAGGTTCAGATCGTCGAAGACGGCAAGAAGCAATATGATCCGCTGACCGGCACGCCGCTGACTCATGAAGCGTGCGATCAGTTGACCATCGTGCCGAAAAGCGGTGCTCTGACCGAAGAGCAGTTCGATGAGAAGGTCAAGAATCTGGTAACCTTCCTGGCTTACTCGGCTAACCCGGTTAAGCTGCAACATCAGCGCATCGGTACGTATGTATTGCTGTACCTGGCGTTCTTCTTCGTATTCGCTTACTTGCTCAAGCGTGAATACTGGAAAGACGTGCACTGATAAAGCTTCAAGCAATTGCTGTTAATCGCGCGCGCCCAAGGGCGCCTCTGAAAGTGTAACGAGCCTGGTCTTCCAGGCGTTACGGGAGGCGCCCTCTGGGCGCGCTCGTTTTTCCGCTTACGATAATTTCTACAAGCGAGGAGGACCGCCATGGGCGTGACCAATCGGTTGGCCTGTTACTCCGACCCCGCCGACCACTATTCCCACCGAGTGCGAATCGTACTGGCAGAGAAGGGTGTCAGCGCCGAGATCATTTACGTGGAAGCTGGCCGCCAGCCGCCTAAACTGATCGAAGTGAACCCTTACGGCAGTTTGCCCACCCTGGTCGATCGTGACCTGGCGTTGTGGGAATCTACGGTGGTGATGGAATACCTGGATGAGCGTTACCCGCACCCGCCACTCCTGCCGGTTTATCCGGTGGCGCGTGCCAACAGTCGTCTGTTGATACACCGCATCCAGCGCGACTGGTGCGGGCTCGTGGATCTGATCCTGGATTCGCGGACCAAGGAAGCCGCTCGCGCCGTGGCGCGTAAAGAGTTGCGTGAAAGCCTGACTGGCGTGTCGCCGTTGTTCGCCGACAAGCCGTTTTTCCTCAGTGAGGAACAAAGCCTGGTGGATTGCTGCCTATTGCCAATACTCTGGCGATTGCCGATTCTGGGTATAGAACTGCCGCGGCCTGCCAAGCCGCTGCTTGATTACATGGAGCGCCAGTTTGCGCGTGAGGCTTTCCAGGCGAGTCTGTCTGGTGTCGAACGCGATATGCGCTAAGGCTTAAGGAGCCGCTATGAACTCCAGTCGACCTTATCTGGTCCGCGCGCTCTACGAGTGGATTGTTGATAACGATTGCACCCCGCACATGCTGGTCAACTCCGAGTATCCCTCGGTACAGGTGCCGCAGGGTTTTGCCAGTGACGGGCAGATTGTCCTGAACGTATCGCCGCAAGCCGTGCGTCATTTGCACATGGACAACGACGCGGTGAGCTTCGAAGGCCGCTTCGGTGGTGTGCCGCATACGCTGTACGTGCCTATCGCATCGATCCTGGGGATCTACGCCCGGGAGAATGGTCAGGGCATGGTGTTTGATCTGGAATCGCCTATGGGCGAAGACGACGACATCGAGCCGGATGATGATCTTCCGCCACCGGACAGCGAGCCGCCGCGACCAAGCGGACGGCCAAGTTTGAAGGTGGTGAAGTAATAAAAAGGCGATCCTCTCGGATCGCCTTTTTTTATTACTTCACCACCTTCAAACGTAGGAGCTGTCGAGTGAAACGAGGCTGCGATCTTTTGACTTTGCTTTTTAAGATCAAAAGATCGCAGCCTGCGGCAGCTCCTACACGGTAGTGTTCAGATCAATAAGCGGTTTGCATCAATCGATGTACTCAAACAGCTTCACAATCTTCTGCACACCGGAAACGCTTTGCACCAGATTGGTTGCCTGGGCGGCTTCCTGTTTGGTCAACAGGCCCAACAGATAGACGATACCGTTTTCGGTCACGACCTTGATGCGCGAGCCGGGGATGTTCGGGTCGGTCAGCATCTGGGTCTTGATCTTGGAGGTCAGCCAGGTGTCATTCTGACGGGCAAGGAAGCCGGAGGGTGGCAGGACCTGTATTTCGTTGTGAACCGTCTTCACGCGTTGAACGGCGGCAGCGGCCTGTTCGGCCTTGGCCTTGAGGTCGGCGCGCGGGGTTTGACCGGCGAGCAGCACGACGCCGTTGAAGCTGGTGACGACGATGTGCGAGTCGTTATCCAGCGCGGGATCGGCCTTGGCGATGTTCACGCCGACTTTGGTGTCGATCAGGGAATCGTCGATCTTGCTGCCGAAGGTGCGGGTGCCACGGTCATCTTCGATCGGTGCTTCACGGCTGGCATTCACCACTGAGGTGCAGCCGCTGATGCCGAGGCACAGGGTCAGGGCCAGTAGGCCGAGGCGATTAGGGGTCATTCTTCACTCCCGAACAGTTGGCTGTCGATCAGATCGCATAGGCAATGGATCGCCAGCAGGTGGACTTCCTGGATACGTGCGGTGACGTTGGCCGGTACGCGAATCTCCACGTCCTCGGGCAATAGCAGCGACGCCATGCCGCCGCCATCGCGACCGGTCAAAGCTACGACAATCATTTCGCGATCATGTGCGGCCTGGATCGCTTGAATTATGTTCGCCGAGTTGCCGCTGGTGGAAATCGCCAGCAGTACATCGCCGGGTTGACCCAGCGCGCGGATCTGCTTGGAGAAGATTTCGTTGTAGCTGTAGTCGTTGGCGATCGAGGTGATCGTCGAACTGTCGGTGGTCAGCGCGATGGCCGGCAGGCTCGGGCGCTCGCGTTCGAAGCGATTGAGCAGCTCCGACGAGAAGTGCTGGGCGTCACCGGCAGAGCCGCCATTGCCGCAGGAGAGCATTTTGCCCTCGTTGAGCAGGGCGTTGACCATGACCTGGCTGGCTTGCTCGATGTGCGGTGCAAGTACTTCCATCGCCTGTTGCTTGGTGTCGATACTGGCCTGAAAAAGCTGGCGAATTCGCGATTGCATGTCCATCTGTGTGACCTTAATGAGCGCGGCTGTCCGGCACGTGAAAGTGCAGCCCGCAAAACAAAGAGCAAAAGTGTTGGGTGGTGTCCGCTTCGTGGCGCAGGCGATCAGCTGTCGAAGGCATTCTGCAACCAGTTCAGCTGATCGAAGTTGCTATCAATGGCAACCACGTCGAAGCGGCAAGGGGAATTGGCCCAGCGTGACTCACGCTGAAGAAAATACTGCGCGGCAAAAATCAGTTTCTGCCGTTTGCGCTCATCGACGCTATCGAGCGCGCTACCCCATTGAGTGTTTTTTCTGTAGCGAACTTCAACGAATACTACTGTATCGCCATCTAGCATGACCAGATCAAGCTCGCCGCGTTTACACAACCAGTTCTGCGCCAGCAGGCGCAGCCCTCGTTGTTGAAGATGCTCGAGCGCATGGCGCTCGGCATCCTTGCCGCTTTGCTGGCGTGACCTGTCAGGCATCAGCGAGGTGTGTTCGGCAGGCGTTGAACCTGACCGTTGACGAACTCGGCCCACGGCAACTGCCGCACGACGCGCTGGTTCTGGGTCATGCTCAGGCTGCCCGACTGGCCTTCGATGCGGCTGTCCGGCAGGGCCTTGAGTTGTCCCAGGCGTGGCGCCAGGCGATAGGCGTCGACGCCCATTGCGTACAAACGACCCAGGCTGCCGGCCGCTTGCGGCCATTGTGCCGTGACTTGCTGGCGCAGCGGATCATTGGCATCCAGCAGCCATGGGGTTTCGCAAAAGCGAATGCCGTTCATGTCGTTGTACTGGTTTACGTCGCCGCTGGCGCTGAACACGTGGGAAGTGGCGTAGACCGGCACATCACCCGCGTACTGGAAGTTCAGGGTCGGTTTGATCTGTTGCGCCTGTTGTGGTGTGGCGGCCAGGAAGATGAACTCGATGTCCTGGCGACGCGAAGGCTGGGCGGCGACTTGCGAGCCGACCGTGCTTTGCAGGCTCTTGGCGCGACCTTCGCTCTGGCGCAGCTGGAACATGTCGGCAATCTGCTGGGCCAGTTGAACCGGCTGATCGACACGTTCGGTGGCGACAATGCTGCCGCCGTTCGCTTGCCAGTCCTGGCTGAACGCCCGCAGTACACGGTCGCCCCATTCGCCTTTCGGCACCATGATGGCTGCGCGATGCAGGCCGTCGGCGCGAGCGCGGCGGGACACTTCACGGGCTTCGTCTTCGGCGGCCAGACCAAACTGGAACAGTTGAGCCGGACCTTGATCGCCTTCGCTGTAGTTCAGCGCCAGGGTGGTGATCGGCAGTTGCGGGCGAGTGCTCAGCTGTTTGACCAGGGGCTTCTCCAGTGGGCCGACCACCAGTTGCACGCCATCGGCCTGGGCCTTGCGATAGAACTCGTCCATGGACGTCAGGCGCGAGCTGTCATAGAACTCGATGGCTGGCGGCTTCTGCCCGGCCTGTTGTGCCTGGTAGTGCGCGGCCATGAAACCTTCGCGAAGCGCCTTGCCGACCGAGGCCAGCGGGCCATCCTGTGGCAGCAGCAGAGCGATCTTGCTCAGGGGCTGGCTGGCCAGTTCCTTGAGCTTGGTCAGTGGCAGCGGCAGTTCAACGGCGGCCGGGTGTTTTGGATTCTGCTTGCGCCAGTTGTCGATGGCGGCCTGCTGCTGTTCCAGAGTGCCAGCAGTTTTCACCGCCAGCGCCAGGCCCATCCAGCCGCCGAGATCGTCAGTGGTGTTTGGCTGCAATTGGTCGGTCGGCAGCGAAGCGATCAATGCCCAGATCGTTTCGTGGTTTTTGCTGGCGGCTTCACCTTTGAGCATCGGCGCGATAAAGATGCGTTCCTTTGCGGCGGCCAGTGTCTGGCCATCGGCTTCAAGGGCGCGGGCGCGAACGGTGCCGGTACGGATCTGTTGCTCTTCCGGCAATTCGCCCAGGCGCTGCATGCTTGGATGGCTCAAAGCGGTCAGCGCAGCTTTCGGCTGATTGCGGGTCATGGCCAGCTCTGCGGCCAGTGTGCTGGCGAATACCTGCTGGCCGGGCTTGAGTTGCTCCACGGGCACTTGCTGCAGGATTTGCGCGGACTGAGCGGCATTGCCCTGGCGGTAGGCCAGGTCCGCTGCGCTCAGGCGCAACAGGGCGGCGTCTTCCGGCGATTTGCTTTGGGCGGCCTTCTCGAGCAGTTGCTCGATACTGGCATCCGGGGTCCGTGGAAGTTCGCCAAGGCTGGAGGAGGGCGAGCTGGCGCAAGCCGCCAGCAAGGCAGCGAGGCAGAGGGCAGTGAACAGCCGCAGGCAAGCGATCATGTAGTGTTCCTGATACTCGATCAAATTAGCGTGGAATTGTACCCAAGCACTGGCCGGGGCGCGATGTTACTGGCATCAATCGATCAATTTAGCTGGTGAAAATGTTGCGGTGCGGCAAAAACGGCTGCAAAACCGAGTGCTGCTTGCGCGTATCGCGAGCGTCGCGACGCGTTACAATGGCGGCTTTATCGATCATGAGGTGTGCGCTTTGACTGCTCCAGGTGCTTTGAATTCCGCTGCTGGCTCGCTTTATGTGGTGGCGACGCCCATCGGCAACCTGGACGACATCAGTGCGCGCGCGCTGAAAATCCTGCGCGATGTCGCGTTGATCGCCGCCGAGGACACCCGCCATTCCCAGCGTTTGATGCAGCACTTCGGTATCCAGACGCCGCTGGCAGCTTGCCATGAGCACAACGAGCGCGATGAAGGCAGTCGGTTCATTACCCGTCTCCTCGCCGGCGACAGTGTGGCGTTGATCTCCGATGCCGGGACGCCGCTGATTTCCGATCCGGGTTATCACCTGGTCCGCCAGGCCCGCGCTGCCGGGATCAATGTGGTGCCGGTGCCGGGTGCCTGCGCGTTGATCGCGGCACTGTCGGCGGCCGGGTTGCCGTCGGACCGTTTTATCTTCGAAGGTTTTCTGCCGGCCAAGGCGGTGGGACGACGCGCTCGTCTCGAGGCGATAAAGGAAGAGCCGCGCACGCTGATCTTTTATGAGGCCCCGCACCGCATCCTTGAATGTCTGCAGGATATGGAACTGGTGTTCGGCGCCGAGCGTCCGGCATTGCTGGCTCGCGAACTGACCAAGACGTTCGAAACCCTCAAGGGCTTGCCTCTGGCCGAATTGCGCCAGTTCGTCGAGTCGGACAGCAATCAGCAGCGCGGTGAATGCGTGGTGTTGGTGGCGGGCTGGACGGCGCCAGAGTCCGAAGATGCGGTCAGCAGTGAGGCGATGCGCGTTCTCAATCTGTTGCTCGAAGAAATGCCGCTCAAGCGAGCTGCGGCATTGGCGGCGCAAATTACCGGCGAGCGCAAGAATGTTCTTTACCAGGTCGCGCTGGATAAACAGAAAAGCGAGTAAAACCCGACGCATAGGCATGCTCGAAGGCGTTTAGCGCTTGTTCTTCGGGCGCTCTGCCGTTAACCTTCGCGGCGGAGAGTCGATCGGACAGTCGCTGCCCTCTATGAAAATTAGGGGGGGGAGGAAAGTCCGGGCTCCATAGGGCGAAGTGCCAGGTAATGCCTGGGAGGCGTGAGCCTACGGAAAGTGCCACAGAAAATAACCGCCTAAGCGCTTCGGCGCCGGTAAGGGTGAAAAGGTGCGGTAAGAGCGCACCGCACGTCTGGCAACAGTTCGTGGCTAGGTAAACCCCACTTGGAGCAAGACCAAATAGGGTCCCAAGGCGTGGCCCGCGCTGGGACCGGGTAGGTTGCTAAAGATGTCCAGTGATGGCCATCGTAGACGAATGACTGTTCAAGACAGAACCCGGCTTACAGATCGACTCTCCACCTTTTTCTCTCCTCTGCTTAAATCATTGAGCAGGGGGCGGTGATAGCAATTTCCCTTCTTACACAATCATCTGCAGAACCCCTGTTGTAATACCGAAAAAATCTTACTCTTAATAAATTACTTTAACTTTCGAACGCAGCCTTCTGTGCTGATTCAAGTTATCGGGCAGTTTTACCTGCCGGATTCTCGTTACCCCTCCTTTTATGCTCCTAAATCTCAGTTCTGTAAGGGTTTTCCTTTAATCCGCGCCTTGACGGTGTGGTGGGCGCATTCCTATAGTGTGCGCAAGTGGCGGAAAGTGGCATGAAGTGGGTTTTTTGAACTCAAAACGCTAGAATTTGGAGAAACGCTGACGTGTTTCGCGGAGCCAACGCTATCAGTCTCGATGCAAAGGGCCGTCTCGCCATGCCGAGCCGGTACCGTGACGAGCTCGTTTCGCGTAGTTCCGGTCAGTTGATCGTCACAATTGATGCCGTTGATCCGTGTTTGTGTGTTTACCCCCTCGATGAGTGGGAAATTATTGAAACCAAACTGCGCGCTTTGCCTTCGCTTCGCGAAGAGAACCGCCGCCTGCAACGTTTACTGATTGGTAATGCCGTCGACCTCGAGCTCGATGGCAGTGGTCGTTTTCTGGTTCCACCGCGTCTTCGTGAATATGCCAAGTTGGATAAGCGCGCGATGTTGGTAGGCCAATTGAACAAGTTCCAATTGTGGGACGAGGATGCCTGGGATGCGGTTGCTGCCGCTGACCTGGCTGCTATTCAACAACCGGGCGCCATGCCTGACGAACTGCGTGATTTGATCCTGTGACTATTGATAGCGGCTTTAACCACATCACCGTACTGCTTGACGAAGCCGTCGAGGCTCTCGCCGTACGTCCTGATGGCTGCTATCTGGATGGCACGTTCGGGCGCGGCGGGCATAGCCGGTTGATCCTCAGCCAGCTCGGTCCAGATGGCCGGTTGCTGGGATTCGACAAGGATCCTCAAGCGATTGCCACCGGGCAGACGCTAGCGGCCGAAGACGGCCGCTTTGTCGTTGTGCAGCGCAGCTTTGCCGAGCTCGGATCCGAAGTGGCCGAGCGCGGTCTGCACGGCAAGGTCAGCGGTATTTTGCTCGACCTCGGCGTGTCTTCGCCGCAGCTCGACGATCCTGAACGCGGCTTCAGTTTCCTCAACGATGGCCCGCTCGACATGCGCATGGACCCGTCCCGGGGGATCAGTGCGGCCGAGTTCGTCAACACCGCGCCCGCGGAAGAAATCGCCCGGGTGTTCAAGGAATACGGCGAAGAGCGTTTTTCCGGTCGCATGGCCCGTGCCGTGGCCGAGCGCCGTGACATCAAGCCGTTCGAGCGCACCGCTGATCTGGCCGAAGTGTTGAAAGTCGCCAACCCTGCGTGGGAAAAGGGCAAGAACCCTGCAACCCGTGCGTTCCAGGGCCTGCGTATTCACGTCAACAACGAACTGGGCGATCTGGAAACCGGCCTCGAAGCCGCGCTGGAATGTCTGGAAGTGGGCGGTCGCCTGGTGGTGATCAGCTTCCACTCGCTTGAAGACCGCATCGTCAAATTGTTCATGCGCAAGCTGGTGAAGGGTGAAGCCGACAACCTGCCGCGCAACCTGCCGGTTCGGCACGTCGCCTTCGAACCGAAAATCAAAGTCCATGGCAAAGCGCAGACGGCCTCCGACGCCGAACTCAAAGCCAACCCACGTTCCCGTAGCGCTGTCATGCGTGTGGCGGAGAAGCTGCGGTGAGCAGGCTTTTCGCCAAGCCACTGCCCGGCGGAAGCTTTTTCATGCTGCTGCTGTTTGTTGGCGTGCTCGTTTCGGCCATCGGTGTGTCCTACAGCGCGCACTGGAATCGTCAGTTGCTGAACTCGCTGTACAACGAGTTGAGCGTGCGCGACAAGGCGCAGGCTGAATGGGGCCGGTTGATTCTTGAGCAGAGCACCTGGACGGCGCATAGCCGTATCGAAGTGCTGGCCACCGAACAACTGAAAATGCGCATTCCCGGTGCCGCCGAAGTGCAGATGGTGGCGCCATGATGAAACTCGAGGGCGCACTCTTTCCGTGGCGCTTCCGCCTGGTGGTGGGTTTGCTCGGCGTCATGGTGGCAGCGATTGCCTGGCGCATCATCGACCTGCAAGTGGTTGACCGTGACTTCCTCAAAGGTCAGGGCGACGCGCGCAGCGTTCGTCACATTCCGATTCCGGCTCACCGTGGCCTGATCACCGACCGTAACGGCGAGCCATTGGCCGTGAGTACACCGGTGACGACCCTGTGGGCCAACGCCAAGGAAATGCAACTGGCCAAAGAGAAGTGGCCAGCACTCGCCGCCGCACTCGGGCAAGACCCGAAAGCTCTGGCCGAGCGCCTCGAAGCACAAGCCAATAAAGAATTCATTTACCTGGTGCGCGGGCTGACGCCTGAGCAGGGCCAGGCTGTGCTCGATCTGAAAGTGCCGGGCGTCTACGGCATCGAAGAGTTCCGCCGTTTCTACCCTGCCGGTGAAGTCACCGCGCATATGGTCGGTTTCACCGATATCGACGATCACGGTCGAGAAGGTGTCGAACTGGCCTACGACGAATGGCTCGCCGGGGTGCCCGGCAAACGACAGGTGATCAAGGACCGGCGTGGCCGGTTGATCAAAGATGTCCAGGTCACCAAAAACGCCAAGGCCGGAAAGCCCTTGGCGTTGTCCATTGACCTGCGCCTGCAATACCTGGCCAACCGCGAATTGCGTAACGCGATCATCGAGAACGGCGCCAAGGCCGGCAGCCTGGTGATCATGGACGTGAAGACCGGCGAGATCCTCGCCATGGTCAACCAGCCGACCTACAACCCGAACAACCGTCGCAACCTGCAACCGGCGATGATGCGTAACCGCGCGATGATCGACGTGTTCGAGCCAGGCTCGACCATGAAAGCGATCTCGATGAGCGCCGCGATCGAAACCGGGCGCTGGAAACCGAGCGACACCGTCGAGGTGTACCCGGGCTCCCTGCAGATCGGCAAGTACACCATCAAGGACGTCTCCAAGACCGAAGGTCCGGTGCTCGACCTGACCGGCATTCTGATCAATTCCAGTAACGTCGGCATGAGTAAGGTCGCGTTCGATATCGGCGGCGAAACCATTTTCCGTCTGGCGCAGAAAGTCGGCCTCGGCCAGGACACCGGTCTTGGCTTTCCGGGCGAGCGCGTCGGCAACCTGCCGAACTACCGCGAGTGGCGCAAGGCTGAAACCGCAACGCTGTCCTATGGCTACGGTATTTCGGTGACGGCGATCCAGCTGGTGCACGCCTTCTCGGCGCTGGCCAACAACGGTCGTCTTGCACCGCTGACACTGATCAAAACCGACAAGGCGCCGCAAACCACCCAGGTATTGCCGGAAGCTGTCGCGAAAACCATGCAAGGCATGCTGCAACAAGTGATCGAAGCCCCGCGCGGTGTATTCCGTGCGCAGGTGCCGGCGTATCACGTGGGCGGCAAGTCCGGTACTGCACGTAAAACCTCGGTCGGCACCAAAGGCTATGCCGAGAATTCCTACCGCTCGCTGTTCGCCGGTTTCGGCCCGATGAGCGATCCGCGGTACGCCATCGTGGTGGTGATCGACGAACCGACCAAGGCCGGTTACTTCGGTGGCCTGGTATCGGCGCCGGTATTCAGCCGTGTGATGTCCGGCACCCTGCGCCTGATGAACGTCACACCGGACAACCTGCCACCTACTCAACAAGCGAACGCTACGCCGGTCGTTCCACTGAAAGCCAATGGAGGGCGCGGCTGATGTCATTAAGTCTGAACAAGATATTCCCCCACGCCGGCCACGATCTGTTGATCCGTGAATTGGCGCTGGACAGTCGCAACGTACGCGCCGGGGACCTGTTCCTCGCGGTGCCGGGCGGCAAATTCGATGGCCGTGCACACATCGCCGACGCACTGGCGCGCGGCGCGGCTGCCGTGGCTTATGAAGTGGAAGGCGCTACTGTGCTGCCGATCACTGACGTGCCATTGATTCCGGTCAAAGGCCTGGCGGCGCAGCTGTCGGACATCGCCGGGCGTTTTTATGGCGAGCCGAGTCATCACCTGAACCTGGTGGGCGTGACTGGCACCAACGGCAAGACCAGCGTGACCCAACTGGTTGCCCAGGCACTGGACCTGCTCGGTCAGCACTGCGGCATCGTCGGCACGCTCGGCTCCGGTTTCTACGGCGCGCTGGAAAGCGGCCTGCACACCACGCCGAATCCGATTGCCGTGCAAGCGACCCTGGGCGACCTGAAAAAGGCCGGTGCCAAAGCGGTCGCGATGGAAGTGTCTTCCCATGGTCTGGATCAAGGCCGTGTCACCGCACTGGCGTTTGATGTGGCGGTGATGACCAACCTGTCCCGCGATCATCTGGACTATCACGGCACCATGCAGGCTTATGGCGAAGCCAAGGCCAAACTGTTTGCCTGGAACGATTTGAAGTGCCGTGTGGTGAACCTCGACGATGATTTCGGCCGGCAACTGGCCGCCGAAAAACGTGAATCGCGGCTGATCACCTATAGCCTGCTCGACAGCAGCGCCTACCTCTATTGCCGCGAAGCGCATTTCGACGACGAAGGCGTGCGCGCCACGCTGGTGACGCCGCAGGGCGAGCACCATCTGCGCAGCACCTTGCTCGGCCGTTTCAACCTGAGCAATGTACTGGCAGCGGTCGGCGCTTTGCTCGGTCTGGATTACGCGCTGGACGAAATTCTCAAGGTGTTGCCGAAGCTTGAAGGCCCGGCCGGTCGCATGCAGCGCCTCGGTGGCGGTACTCAACCGTTGGTGGTGGTCGATTACGCTCACACCCCGGATGCTCTGGAAAAAGTTCTGACGGCATTGCGTCCGCACGTAAAAGGTCGGTTGCTGTGCCTGTTCGGCTGTGGCGGCGACCGCGATCGCGGCAAGCGTCCGCTGATGGCGGAAGTGGTCGAGCGTCTGGCCGACGGCGTGCTGGTCACCGACGACAATCCTCGCACCGAAGATCCTTCAGTGATTTTTGACGACATCCGCGCCGGTTTCACGGCTGTGGATAAAGTGACGTTCGTCGCTGGCCGTGGCCAGGCGATTGCCCAGTTGATCGCGAGTGCGTCGGCGGACGACGTGATCGTGTTGGCCGGCAAAGGTCACGAGGACTATCAGGAAATCAATGGCGAACGCCACGCCTTCTCCGATCTGGTCGAGGCCGATCACGCCTTGACCGCGTGGGAGGTGGCCCATGCTTAAAGCCTTGAAACTGAGCGAATTGACCGGCGCGCTGAATGCCCGCCTGATTTCTGCCGATGCCAGCTTCGACGGTGTCAGCATCGACAGCCGTGCGATCAAACCGGGTCAGTTGTTCATTGCCTTGGCCGGTCCGCGCTTCGATGGTCATGACTACCTCAATGACGTGGCGGCCAAAGGTGCCGTGGCGGCATTGGTCGAGCGTGAAGTGGCCGACAGCACACTGCCGCAATTGCTGGTCAGCGATACCCGTCAGGCACTCGGCCAGTTGGGCGCGCTGAACCGCAAAGCCTTCACGCATCAGGTCGCAGCCGTCACCGGTTCCAGCGGCAAGACCACGGTCAAGGAAATGCTCGCGAGCATCCTGCGCACGCGCGGTCCGGTGCTGGCGACCCGTGGCAATCTGAATAATGACCTCGGCGTTCCGCTGACCCTGCTCGAACTGGCGCCGGAGCATAGCGCCGCCGTGATCGAACTCGGTGCCTCGCGCCTGGGTGAAATTGCCTACACCGTGGGCATGACCAAACCCCACGTGGCCATTCTCAACAATGCCGGAACCGCCCACGTTGGCGAGTTCGGCGGGCCGGAAAAAATCGTCGAAGCCAAGGGCGAGATTATTGAAGGGCTGGATGCCGATGGCGTCGCCGTTCTCAATCTCGACGACAAGGCGTTCGGTATCTGGAAGGCGCGCGCCGGTGATCGCAAAGTGCTGACGTTCGCCTTGAGCAACACCAGCGCTGACTTCTACGGCAGCGACCTGGCCACCGATGCGCGCGGTTGCCCGGCGTTCAACCTGCACAGCCCCGAAGGTGTGGAGCGCGTGCAATTGAACCTGCTCGGCACCCACAACGTGGCTAATGCCATGGCTGCTGCGGCGGCTGCCCATGCGTTGGGTGTGTCGCTGTTCGGCATCGCCACCGGCCTCGGCGCAGTGCAACCGGTCAAGGGTCGTACCGTTGCGCAACTGGCGACCAACGGCATGCGCGTGATCGATGACACTTACAACGCAAACCCCACCTCGATGTGCGCCGCCGTTGATATACTCGCCGGCTTTTCCGGCCGCACCGTTCTGGTGCTCGGGGATATCGGCGAGTTGGGCGATTGGGCGGAGCAGGGGCATCGCGACGTGGGCGAGTACGCCCGTGGCAAGGTTTCCGCGCTGTACGCCGTCGGACCCATGATGGTTCACGCCGTCAACGCCTTCGGTCCACAAGCCTTTCACTTCAGCACGCAGGCTGAACTGATCAAGGCCCTGGGCGCCGAGCAAGACACAAACACCACCATTTTGATCAAGGGCTCGCGCAGCGCCGCGATGGAAAACATCGTCGCCGCTTTGTGCGGGACCAGCCTGGAGAAACATTAATGCTGCTGCTGCTAGCGGAGTATCTGCAACAGTTCTACAAAGGCTTCGCGGTCTTCCAGTACCTGACCCTGCGCGGGATTCTTGGTGTACTGACCGCGCTGGTCTTGTCGCTGTGCTATGGCCCGTGGATGATCCGCACCCTGCAGAACCGTCAGATCGGTCAGTCCGTTCGTAACGATGGTCCGCAATCGCACCTTTCCAAGTCCGGCACCCCGACCATGGGTGGCGCGTTGATCTTGTCGTCCATCGGCGTCAGCACCCTGTTGTGGGCTGACTTGAGCAACCGTTACGTCTGGGTCGTGTTGCTGGTGACCTTGTTGTTCGGCGCCATCGGCTGGGTCGACGACTACCGTAAAGTGATCGAGAAGAACTCCCGTGGCTTGCCAAGCCGCTGGAAGTATTTCTGGCAGTCGGTATTTGGCCTCGGCGCGGCGATCTTCCTTTATATGACCGCTGCCACACCGGTGGAAACCACGCTGATCCTGCCGATGCTCAAGGACTACAGCATTCCGCTGGGCGCCGGTTTCATCGTGCTGACCTACTTCGTGATCGTCGGTTCGAGCAACGCGGTCAACCTGACCGACGGCCTCGACGGCCTGGCGATCATGCCGACCGTGATGGTCGGTGGTGGCCTGGGCATTTTCTGCTACCTGTCGGGTAACGTGAAATTCGCCGAATACCTGCTGATTCCTTATGTGCCGGGCGCGGGCGAGTTGATCGTGTTCTGCGGCGCATTGATCGGTGCGGGCCTGGGTTTCCTCTGGTTCAACACCTATCCGGCGCAAGTCTTCATGGGTGACGTCGGCGCACTGGCGCTGGGCGCAGCCCTGGGCACCATCGCGGTGATCGTCCGTCAGGAAATCGTCCTGTTCATCATGGGCGGTGTGTTCGTGATGGAAACCCTGTCAGTGGTCATTCAGGTCGCCTCTTTTAAACTGACCGGTCGCCGCGTATTCCGCATGGCGCCGATTCACCACCACTTTGAACTCAAGGGCTGGCCCGAGCCGCGTGTGATTGTCCGTTTCTGGATCATCACCGTGATTCTCGTGTTGGTCGGCCTTGCCACCCTGAAGCTGAGGTAGAAACTCGTGTCTCTGATCGCTTCTGACCACTTCCGCATCGTTGTCGGCCTCGGCAAGAGCGGCATGTCCCTGGTTCGCTTCCTGGCGAATCGGGGCGTGGCGTTTGCCGTGGCCGATACGCGGGAAAATCCACCGGAACTGGCCACGCTCAAGCGTGACTATCCGCACGTGGAAGTGCGTTGTGGCGAGCTGGACGTCGAATTCCTGTGCCGTGCCGACGAGCTCTACGTGAGCCCCGGTCTGGCCCTGGCGACCCCGGCGTTGCAGGCTGCCGCCGCCCGTGGCGTGAAATTGTCCGGCGATATCGAGCTGTTCGCGCGTAACGCGAAGGCGCCGATCGTGGCCATCAGCGGTTCCAACGCGAAAAGCACCGTGACCACCCTGGTCGGCGAGATGGCGGCAGCGGCCGGCAAGCGTGTCGCCGTCGGCGGCAACCTCGGCACGCCGGCGCTGGACCTGCTGAGCGACGACATCGAACTGTACGTAATGGAGTTGTCGAGTTTCCAACTGGAAACCACCGACCAGCTCAACGCCGAAGTGGCGACCGTGCTCAACATCAGCGAAGACCACATGGACCGCTACAGCGGTCTGCCGGCCTATCATCTGGCCAAGCACCGGATCTTCCGTGGTGCCAAGCAGTTTGTGGTCAACCGTCAGGACGCCCTGAGCCGTCCGCTGATGGGCGAGGGCCAGCCGTGCTGGACCTTCGGCCTGACCAAACCGGATTTCAAGGCATTCGGTATCCGTGAAGAAGACGGCGAGAAATACCTGGCCTTCGAATTCCAGAACCTGATGCCGGTGCGCGAGCTGAAAATTCGCGGTGCACATAACCAATCGAATGCCCTCGCGGCATTGGCGCTCGGTCATGCCGTCGGCCTGCCGTTCGACGCCATGCTCTCGGCCCTGCGCACCTTCGCCGGTCTCGAGCATCGCTGCCAGTGGGTGCGTGACCTGGATGGCGTGGGCTATTACAACGATTCCAAAGCCACCAACGTGGGCGCCGCGCTGGCAGCTATCGAAGGCCTGGGCGCGGACATCGACGGCAAGGTCGTGCTGATCGCCGGTGGCGACGGCAAGGGCGCCGAGTTCAACGACCTGCGTGATCCGGTGGCAGCCAACTGCCGCGCCGTGATCCTGATGGGCCGCGATTCCGACAAGATCGGCGAGGCCATTGGCGATGCAGTGCCGTTGATTCGTGCCGGCTCTCTGATTGATGCCGTTGTGCAATGCCGCGCCGCTGCCCAATCGGGTGACGTGGTGCTGCTGTCGCCAGCCTGCGCCAGCTTCGACATGTTCAAGAACTACGAAGACCGTGGTCACCAGTTCGTCCAAGCTGTGGAGGAACTGGCATGAGCCTGCTGAACATCATCAAGCCGTACCCATCGCCACTGATCACCGGGCGCGGTATCGACCTCGACTTCCCGATGCTCGCCGGGTGCCTGGCGTTGCTCGGCCTCGGGCTGATCATGATTGCCTCGGCTTCCACTGAAGTGGCAGCCGTGCAGTCGGGCAGCGCCCTGTATTACATGATTCGCCACCTCATCTATGTGGTGCTGGGCCTCGGTGCCTGCATCGTCACCATGATGATTCCGATCGCCACCTGGCAACGCCTGGGCTGGCTGATGCTGCTGGGCGCATTCGGCTTGCTGGTGATGGTGATCATCCCCGGCATCGGCCGTGAAGTGAACGGTTCGATGCGCTGGATCGGTTTCAGTTTCTTCAACGTACAGCCGTCCGAAATCGCCAAGGTGTTCGTGGTGATTTACCTCGCCGGATATCTGGTGCGTCGTCAGAAAGAAGTGCGTGAAAGCTGGATGGGCTTCTTCAAGCCGTTCATCGTTCTGCTGCCAATGGCGGGCCTGTTGCTGATGGAGCCTGACTTCGGTGCCACCGTCGTAATGATGGGCGCAGCGGCGGCGATGCTATTCCTCGGCGGGGTCGGCTTGTTCCGGTTCTCTCTGATGGTGGTGCTCGCGGTCGGCGCGGTGGTGCTGTTGATCCAGATGCAGCCGTATCGAATGGCGCGTCTGACCAACTTCGCCGATCCGTGGGCCGACCAGTTCGGTGCCGGCTATCAGTTGTCCCAGGCCTTGATCGCGTTCGGTCGCGGCGAGTGGCTGGGCGTTGGCTTGGGCAACAGCGTGCAGAAACAGTTCTACCTGCCGGAAGCGCACACCGACTTCGTGTTCTCGGTCCTGGCCGAAGAGCTGGGCGCCGTGGGTTCCTTGTGCACGGTCGCGCTGTTCGTCTTCGTCTGTATTCGTGGCATGTACATCGGTTTGTGGGCCGAGAAGGCCAAGCAGTTCTTCGCGGCTTATGTGGCCTACGGTTTGTCGTTCCTGTGGATCGGTCAGTTCCTGATCAACATCGGCGTGAACGTCGGCCTGCTTCCTACCAAAGGTCTGACGCTGCCGTTCCTCAGTTATGGCGGCAGTTCGTTGGTGATTTGCTGTGCCTGTCTCGGCTTGTTGCTGCGCATCGAGTGGGAGAGTCGAACCCACCTGGGCAGTGAAGAGATGGAGTTCCATGAGAGCGACTTCGCAGAGGAGCCGAACCATGGGCGCTAACGTCTTGATCATGGCTGGCGGCACCGGTGGGCATGTGTTCCCGGCGCTGGCCTGTGCCCGCGAATTCCAGGCGCGCGGTTACACCGTGCATTGGCTGGGCACGCCGCGCGGCATCGAGAACGAACTGGTCCCGGCGGCCGGCATCGAACTGCATCGAATCAACGCCAGCGGCCTGCGGGGCAAGGGCAAATTGTCGTTGCTCAAAGCGCCGTTCATGTTGCTCAAATCGGTCTGGCAGGCGCGGGCGATCATTCGTCAGCTGCGGCCGGCCTGCGTGGTGGGCTTTGGTGGCTATGTGACCGGTCCTGGCGGTGTTGCCGCCAAACTGGCCGGCGTACCGGTGATCGTTCATGAACAGAACGCCGTGGCCGGTACCGCCAATCGGTTGCTGGTGCCGTTGGCCGCCCGAGTCTGTGAAGCGTTCCCCGACACCTTTACCCTGTCGAACAGCCGTCGGACCACCGGTAACCCGGTGCGCACCGAGCTGTTCCTCGAAACACCGCGACCAGCCCTGGCCGGTCGCAAGGCGCGTTTGCTGATCCTTGGCGGAAGCCTGGGCGCAGAGCCGTTGAACAAGTTGCTGCCTGAAGCCCTGTCGCAAGTCGCCGTCGACCTGCGCCCGGACGTGTTCCATCAGGCCGGCAAAAACCACGATGAAGTGACTGCAGAGCGCTATCGCGCAGCTGGCGTCGAGGCGCAGGTGCAGCCTTTCATCAAAGACATGGCCCAAGCCTATGGCTGGGCCGACCTGGTGGTATGTCGCGCAGGTGCGCTGACCATCAGTGAACTGGCTGCCGCCGGTCTGCCCTCGATGCTGGTGCCCTTGCCCCATGCGATTGACGATCACCAGACCCGCAACGCCGATTATTTGGCCCGTGAAGGCGCAGCCTTCCTGATGCCGCAAAGAACGACTGGCGCAGCGGATCTTGCCGCGCGCCTGACAGAGGTCCTGATGCAACCGCAACGACTCGAAGAAATGGCCCAAGCGGCCCGCCGTCTGGCCAAACCCGATGCCACCCGTAACGTGGTCGATACCTGCCTGGAGGTGGCCCATGGTTGAGAATCAGAAAGCCATGCCGCAACCGGAAATGCGCCGCATCCGTCGCATCCACTTCGTCGGTATCGGCGGCGTGGGCATGTGCGGGATTGCCGAAGTGTTGTTGAACCTGGGCTATCAAGTGTCCGGCTCCGACCTGAAGGCTTCGCCGGTCACCGAGCGCCTGGAGTCTTTCGGCGCGCAAATCTTTATCGGCCACCGTGCCGAGAACGCTGCCGCCGCCGACGTGCTGGTGGTGTCGAGCGCCGTGAACACCTCGAACCCGGAAGTCGCCACCGCGCTGGAACGCCGTATTCCTGTAGTGCCGCGTGCAGAAATGCTTGCTGAGCTGATGCGCTACCGCCACGGCATCGCCGTCGCCGGTACCCACGGCAAAACCACCACCACCAGCCTGATCGCTTCGGTGTTTGCAGCCGGTGGCCTGGACCCGACGTTCGTCATCGGTGGCCGTCTGAATGCCGCGGGCACCAATGCCCAGCTCGGCACCAGCCGTTACCTGATCGCCGAAGCCGACGAAAGCGATGCCAGTTTCCTGCACCTGCAACCGTTGGTGGCCGTGGTCACCAACATCGACGCCGATCACATGGCGACCTACGGCGGTGACTTCAACGTACTGAAGAAAACCTTCGTCGAGTTCCTGCACAACCTGCCGTTCTACGGTTTGGCGGTGGTGTGCCTGGACGATCCGGTCGTGCGCGAAATCCTGCCGCAGGTCAAGCGTCCGACCGTTACCTACGGCTTTGGCGACGACTGCGACGTACGCGCGATCAATGTGCGCCAGCAAGGCATGCAGACTTTCTTCACCGTGCTGCGTCCTGACCGCGAGCCGCTGGATGTCTCGGTGAACATGCCGGGCAACCACAACGTATTGAACGCATTGGCGACCATTTGCATCGCCACCGACGAGGGCGTCAGCGATGAAGCCATCGTCCAGGGCCTGTCCGGGTTCCAGGGTGTCGGCCGCCGCTTCCAGGTCTACGGCGAACTGCCGGTAGAGGGCGGCAACGTGATGCTGGTCGACGATTACGGTCACCACCCGACCGAAGTCGCCGCCGTGATCAAAGCCGTGCGCGGTGGCTGGCCGGAGCGCCGACTGGTGATGGTCTACCAGCCGCACCGCTACAGCCGTACCCGCGATCTGTACGACGATTTCGTCAATGTACTGGCCGACGCCAACGTGCTGCTGCTGATGGAAGTCTATCCGGCGGGCGAAGAGCCGATTCCGGGTGCCGACAGCCGCAAGCTGTGCAACAGCATCCGCCAGCGCGGTCAGCTTGATCCGATCTACATCGAGCGTGGTGTCGACCTCGCGCCAGTGGTCAAGCCGCTGCTGCGTGCCGGCGACATCCTGTTGTGCCAGGGCGCCGGTGATATTGGCGGCCTCGCGCCAAAACTGTTGAAAAGTGAGTTGTTCGCCGGTGCGGTTGCCGCGCCGGAGAAGGGGAAGTTGAAATGACTGCTGCATACGCCAACCTCGTCTCCACGATCGCGCCGAAAGATTTCGGCCGCGTCGCCGTGCTGTTCGGCGGCAAGAGTGCCGAGCGCGAAGTGTCCCTGAAGTCGGGTAACGCTGTTCTCGACGCGCTGCAAAGCGCGGGCGTGGACGCGTTCGGCCTCGACGTCGGTGATGACCTGCTGCAGCGTCTGCAGAGTGAAAAGATCGACCGCGCCTTCATCATTCTCCACGGTCGTGGCGGTGAAGACGGCAGCATGCAGGGCCTGCTCGAATGCCTGGGTATTCCTTACACCGGCAGCGGCATCCTCGCCTCGGCACTGGCCATGGACAAGCTGCGCACCAAGCAGGTCTGGCACAGCCTCGGGATTCCGACGCCGCGTCACGCCGTGCTGCGCAGCGAGGCCGATTGTATTTCGGCGGCGACGGAACTGGGCTTCCCTTTGATCGTCAAACCGGCGCATGAAGGTTCAAGTATCGGGATGGCCAAAGTGACTTCCGCGCCGGAATTGATCGACGCATGGAAAGCGGCCAGTACCTACGATTCGCAAGTGTTGGTCGAGCAATGGATTCAAGGTCCGGAGTTCACCATCGCCACCCTGCGTGACCAGGTGTTGCCTCCAATCGCCCTGGGCACGACGCACAGTTTCTACGACTACGACGCCAAGTACATCGCCAACGATACCCAGTACCGCATTCCGTGCGGACTGGACAGCGCCAAGGAAAAGGAACTCATGGACCTCACGGCGAAAGCCTGTGAAGCGCTGGGTATCGCCGGTTGGGGCAGGGCCGACGTGATGCAGGACGCCGACGGGCAGTTCTGGTTCCTGGAAGTCAACACGGCGCCGGGCATGACCGATCACAGCCTGGTGCCGATGGCGGCCCGTGCTGCCGGTCTGGATTTCCAGCAACTGGTCGTGGCCATCCTGGCCGCCAGTGTTGAAGAGTCGAGAGGTTAAGACCATGCACGGCGCTCAAGTCAGACATCAGCCACCCGCACCCGGCCGCAAGCCGGTGCCGCGGGGTGCCAGCCGAATGGTGGCCAAAGAGCCGATGTCTGCGCGCCTGCCGAAAGCCAATTTCGGTTTTCTGAAAAGCCTGTTCTGGCCGGTGCTGCTGGTGGCATTGGGGTTTGGTACTTACGAAGGTGCACAGCGATTGCTGCCGTACGCCGACCGGCCGATCACCAAGATCAACGTGCAGGGCGACTTGAGTTACATCAGCCAGCAAGCGGTGCAGCAGCGAATCGCCCCGTACGTGGCGTCGAGCTTCTTCACAGTCGACCTGGCGAGCATGCGCTCGGAGCTGGAACAGATGCCATGGATTGCCCACGCCGAAGTGCGTCGGGTATGGCCGGATCAAGTGGTCATCCGCCTGGAAGAACAACTGCCGGTGGCCCGCTGGGGCGACGAGTCGCTGTTGAACAACCAGGGCCAGGCGTTCACCCCGCGTGAGCTGGCGAACTACGAACACCTGCCACAGCTGTTCGGCCCACAACGGGCCCAGCAGCAAGTAATGCAGCAATACCAGGTCCTGAGCCAGATGCTCAGGCCAATGGGCTTCTCGATTGCGCGCCTGGAGTTGCGTGAGCGAGGCAGCTGGTTCCTGACCACTGGCCCCGGCAGCGCGGGCCCCGGAATCGAACTGCTGCTGGGACGCGGCAACCTGGTGGAAAAGATGCGCCGCTTCATTGCCATCTATGACAAGACGCTCAAAGAACAGATTACGAACATTGCGCGCATCGATCTGCGCTACGCCAACGGCCTCGCTGTTGGCTGGCGGGAACCTGTAGCGCCCACGACAGCCCAACCCGCTGTCGCGAAGAATTAAGAAGAGGCAGGACCCATGGCAAACGTGCAAAGCGGCAAAATGATCGTCGGTCTCGATATCGGCACCTCCAAAGTGGTGGCGCTGGTGGGCGAGGTCGGGGACGACGGCACGCTGAATATCGTCGGGATCGGTACCCATCCGTCCCGTGGCCTGAAGAAAGGCGTGGTGGTGAACATCGAGTCCACCGTGCAGTCGATCCAGCGCGCGATCGAAGAAGCGCAGCTGATGGCTGGTTGCCGCATTCACTCGGCATTTGTCGGCGTGGCCGGCAATCACATCCGCAGCCTGAACTCCCACGGCATCGTGGCGATTCGTGATCGCGAAGTCAGCTCCGCCGACCTCGAGCGCGTGCTCGACGCCGCTCAGGCCGTGGCGATCCCGGCTGACCAGCGCGTGCTGCACACCCTGCCGCAGGATTACGTGATCGATAACCAGGAAGGCGTCCGCGAGCCACTGGGCATGTCCGGCGTACGTCTGGAAGCCAAGGTTCACGTGGTCACCTGCGCCGTCAACGCCGCACAGAACATTGAAAAATGCGTGCGTCGCTGCGGTCTGGAAATCGACGACATCATTCTCGAGCAACTGGCTTCGGCTTACTCGGTGCTGACCGACGACGAGAAAGAACTGGGCGTGTGCCTGGTGGACATCGGTGGCGGCACCACCGACATCGCGATCTTCACCGAAGGCGCGATCCGTCACACCGCGGTGATCCCGATTGCCGGCGACCAGGTGACCAACGACATCGCCATGGCGTTGCGCACTCCGACCCAGTACGCCGAAGAAATCAAGATTCGCTACGCCTGCGCCCTGGCCAAACTGGCCGGTGCCGGTGAAACCATCAAGGTGCCAAGCGTTGGCGACCGTCCACCGCGCGAGCTGTCCCGACAGGCCCTGGCCGAAGTGGTAGAGCCGCGTTACGACGAGCTGTTCACGCTGATCCAGGCCGAACTGCGTCGCAGCGGTTACGAAGACCTGATCCCGGCCGGCATCGTGCTGACCGGCGGTACGTCGAAGATGGAAGGCGCCACCGAACTGGCCGAGGAAATCTTCCACATGCCGGTACGCCTGGGCGTGCCTCACGGCGTGAAGGGCCTGGATGACGTGGTCCGCAACCCGATTTATTCCACTGGTGTTGGCCTGTTGATGTACGGCCTGCAGAAGCAATCCGACGGCATTTCGTTCTCGGGCATCGGCAGTCGCGACAGCTACAGCAACGAAGAGCCGAAAGGCGCCTTGCTCGATCGCATCAAGAGCTGGGTCCAGGGCAATTTCTGAAGATTTACCGCAGCACCGTTGTAGATACACGCAGTAGGCGAAAAAACTAGAGAACGTAAAGGAGAGGGAAAATGTTCGAACTCGTAGACAACATCCCCGCAAGCCCGGTCATTAAGGTTATCGGTGTTGGCGGAGGCGGCGGCAACGCTGTCAACCACATGGTCAAGAGCAACATTGAAGGCGTTGAGTTCATCTGCGCCAACACTGATGCCCAAGCGCTGAAGAGCATCAGCGCGCGGACCATCCTGCAACTGGGTACCGGCGTGACCAAAGGTCTGGGCGCCGGCGCCAACCCTGAAGTAGGTCGTCAGGCCGCTCTCGAAGACCGTGAGCGCATTGCCGAAGTCCTGCAGGGCACCAACATGGTGTTCATCACCACTGGCATGGGCGGTGGTACCGGTACCGGTGCTGCGCCGATCATTGCCGAAGTGGCCAAGGAAATGGGGATCCTCACCGTTGCGGTGGTGACCCGTCCGTTCCCGTTCGAAGGCCGCAAGCGCATGCAGCTGGCCGACGAGGGTATTCGTCTGCTGTCTGAAAGCGTCGACTCGTTGATCACCATTCCCAACGAGAAGCTGCTGACCATCCTCGGTAAAGACGCCAGCCTGCTGTCGGCTTTCGCCAAGGCTGACGATGTACTGGCCGGTGCCGTTCGCGGTATCTCCGACATCATCAAGCGTCCGGGCATGATCAACGTCGACTTTGCCGACGTACGGACCGTGATGAGCGAAATGGGCATGGCGATGATGGGCACTGGCTGCGCCAGCGGTCCGAACCGTGCACGTGAAGCGACTGAAGCGGCCATCCGCAACCCGTTGCTCGAAGACGTGAACCTGCAAGGCGCACGCGGCATCCTGGTGAACATCACCGCCGGTCCTGACCTGTCCCTGGGTGAGTACTCCGACGTGGGTAGCATCATCGAAGCCTTCGCTTCCGAGCACGCGATGGTCAAGGTCGGTACCGTTATCGATCCGGACATGCGTGATGAGCTGCACGTGACTGTCGTTGCGACCGGTCTGGGCGCTAAAATCGAGAAGCCTGTGAAGGTCATCGACAATACCGTTCACACTTCGATGGCTTCGCAGCCACAACAACAAGCCCCTGTTCGTCAGGAAGCTCCAGCGGTGAACTACCGCGACCTGGACCGTCCGACCGTCATGCGCAACCAGGCTCAGGCCGGTGCTGCAGCTGCCGCGAAGATGAATCCGCAAGACGATCTGGATTACCTGGACATCCCGGCATTCCTGCGTCGTCAGGCCGATTGATGAAATGTATCAGGGCTATGAAGGTGATTGGTGTTCAGCAAAGGCGTGGTCTGCTATCATCGCCAGCCTTTGTTGATACCAGTTCGCAATTTGCGCTGAAGCGGCCCAAGCCATGATTAAACAACGCACACTGAAAAATATTATCCGTGCCACAGGTGTAGGTCTGCACTCCGGGGAGAAGGTCTACCTGACCCTCAAGCCTGCGCCTGTCGACACCGGCATCGTGTTTGTTCGTGCCGACCTGGACCCTGCGGTGCAGATTCCTGCCCGCGCGGAAAACGTTGGTGAAACCACGATGTCGACCACGTTGGTCAACGGTGACACCAAAGTGGATACGGTGGAGCACTTGCTCTCGGCCATGGCTGGCCTGGGCATCGATAACGCCTACGTCGAGCTCTCCGCGTCCGAAGTCCCGATCATGGATGGCAGCGCTGGACCCTTCGTATTTCTGATTCAGTCGGCTGGCCTGGAAGAACAGGACGCCGCCAAGAAGTTCATCCGCATCCTGCGTGAAGTGACAGTGGAAGACGGCGACAAGCGCGCCACTTTCGTCCCTTTCGAAGGTTTCAAGGTGAGCTTCGAGATCGATTTCGATCACCCGGTTTTCCGTGACCGCACACAAAGTGCAAGCGTGGATTTTTCCAGCACTTCGTTCGTAAAAGAAGTCAGCCGCGCCCGTACCTTTGGTTTCATGAGTGACATCGAGTACCTGCGCAAGCACAATCTCGCACTCGGCGGCAGCGTTGAAAACGCTATCGTCGTCGACTCGGACGGTGTACTGAACGAAGACGGCCTTCGTTATGAAGACGAATTCGTGAAGCACAAGATTCTCGATGCAATTGGTGACCTCTACCTGCTGGGCAATAGCCTGATTGGTGAGTTCAAGGGCTTCAAGTCCGGCCACGCACTGAACAACCAGCTGCTGCGCAAGTTGATTGAGCAGACAGATGCCTGGGAAGTCGTGACGTTCGAAGACGCCAGCACTGCACCGATCTCTTACATGCGCCCTGTTGCGGCCGTGTAAGTAAAAAACCTCTCTAGTTTTTTAAAGGCTACCTTCGGGTGGCCTTTTTTTATGCCTGGATTTTGTGAGAACACGATCTACCGTGGGAGCGAGCTTGCTCGCGATGGGGAGCGCCGCAGATTTCAGGCGGCCACCACCCGATTCCGCCCCCTTTCCTTGGCCTGATACAGCGCCTTGTCCGCCAAAAACAGCAATTGCTCCAGGCTGATGTCGCTCGCGGTGTTCCAGGTACTGATGCCAATGCTCACGGTCATCGGCGATTCATCAGGCGCCACCAAGGGCAGTTGCTCCACCTGCGCACGGATATGCTCGGCGATCTGCCGCGCGCCTTCATGGCCGGTTTCCGCCAGGATCACCGAAAACTCCTCGCCGCCGTAGCGGGCCACCAGGTCTGTCGGGCGATGCACGTTGGCGCCAATGACTTCAGCCAGTGAACGCAGCGCTTCGTCGCCGGCCTGGTGGCCATGACGGTCGTTGAACGCCTTGAAGTGATCGGCATCGATCATCAGCACCGACATCGGTTTGCCCGACCGCTGGGCCCGAAACCATTCGTGGCGCAGGGTCTGATCGAGGGTTCGCCGGTTGGCCACGCCGGTCAAGGCATCGGTGGCCGCCAGTTGCGCCAACTCTTGCTCGGCGTTATAGCGCAGACGCAGCTCGCGACAGAGCAGCCAGGTCAGCCACAGCAACGCAATGCACAGGATGCCGGTGGCGCCGCTGATCACAATGGCCGTGCGGTTCCAGGTGGCGAACACCTCATCACCGGATAGGGCGACGATAACCGTCAGGGGCAAATTGCCGACCCGGCTGAAGGTGTACAGGCGTTGCTGCTCGTCGACACTGGATACGCTGTCGAAGCTGCCACTGCCCTCACGCAACATGCGCACGACGTTGGGCCGGGTGGCGAAGCTTTTGCCGATCGAGTTGCCTTCGAGAAACGGTTTCTGCGCCAACAGAACACCATCGTCGTTGATGATGGCCAACGTGCTGCCGGTGCCGATGTCCAGGCTGTTGAACAACTGATCGAAGTAAGCCAGGCGCATCGAGGCCACCGCCACACCTAAAAACTCCCCGGTGGGCGAAGAGATGCGCCGACTGAAGCTGATTTGCCATTCGTCGCTGTAGGCGCAGTCGCAGCGGGGTTTGAACGGCCGGCTGATGAACATGCCACTGTCGCGGTTGAAGGCATGGGTGAGGAAATAATCGCGATCAGCGAAGTTGCCCGGTTTGGGCTCGATCAACGACGAGTCGGCCAGCACCTCGCCGTGCTTGTCCAGCAACAGGATGTCGCCCTTGTAGCGCGCCGTGGTGGAACGATCGAAGAGCACCAGGTGGCGGACCTGCGCTGAAACCTGCTTGAGGTCGTCCCGTTGCGCAGCGGCGATCAGGCCCTGCAGGGTCAGGTCGTAGAGTTCCACCGTGCGCAGCACGTCGGCGTCGATCAATTGTGCGACGGTGGTTGCGCTGCGAGTGGCCGCTTGTTGGGCGTTGGCGTGTTCGCGGATCAGCAAAAAGGCCACGATGCTGAGAATCGCAATGACCGTCAGGCTGCTGCCGAGGATGACCAGGATCTCGGGCCGTCCGGTGCTGCCTGAAGCGGGTGGGGTACGGCGTTCGGTCATGGGGCTGATGTCTGCTGGAATGACTGGGTAAGCGTAGTCCCATAACCCTAGCAGCCGGCGGCCATCGTTGCGGCATTTGCAATGAACAACAGTTAAGTCAAAACGAAAAAAAGCCGCTGATGGCAGCGGCTTGGCGGACAACTTTCCAAGGGGAAGAGCCGATGAAAAGTGTCGAGGGAAACTGGAGCGAGGTGCAGCAATCAGCTGTCTTTCAGGGCCTGGGTCTGGTCCTGAGCGCTGGATGCTTGCGGAGCCTGGGTGGCTTCCTGGGCTTTGGCGGTCATCTCGATCTGCTGCTCTTCGAGAGCGGCGGCGCGTGCAGTGTTGTGCGCGACGAAGGCCTGCGACTCTTCAGCCATGGCGAACGGAGACAGGAACAAAGAGGACAAAACGAAAGCGCTGGCAATACCCATACTGTTGGACATCTTTAAAACCTTCTTGCTTGGCAAGTGCTGTTTGGTGCGGGCAAAGATAGGGATGTCGGGCGCCGGGAAAAAGAGCGGATTCATGAAAGGACTGTTACGCAAAAAGCAAAGATCGTCCGAACGCGGCCCGAACCTGTCAGACAGGCAGATGGATACCGAAGGTGTTCATTCCATGGTCACTGCGCACAAACACATCGCCGCCGTGCATCAACGCAATCGCCTTGACGATCGCCAGCCCCAGACCGTGATTGTTGCCGCTATTGCTGCGCGAAGCGTCGACACGGTAGAAGCGCTCGAACAGGCGCGGCAGATGCTCGCTGGCAATTGGCAATCCGGGATTGGCGACACCAATACTGACCTGATGCTCCTCGGCTTCGATGCGTACCTGAATCACCTGCCCGGGCTCGGTGTGCTGCACCGCGTTGCTCAACAGGTTGATCAGCGCCCGGCGCAGATGCGCGATCTCGATTCGCACCTGGGCATCACCGCTGACCTGCACCTCGACTCGAGCGTCCTCAAGAATGAAGTCCAGGTATTCCAGGGTCGTCGCTACCTCATCAGCCAACGAAGTGGACGTCAGTTTGGTGGCCTTGCTGCCCTGATCGGCGCTGGCGAGGAACAGCATGTCGTTAATGATCGAGCGCAACCGTTCAAGCTCTTCGAGGTTCGATTGCAGCACCTCGAAGTAATGTTCGGCGGAACGTCCGCGAGTCAGCGCCACCTGGGTCTGGCCGATCAGGTTGGTCAACGGCGAACGCAGTTCATGGGCGACATCGGCGTTGAACGATTCCAGCCGCGAGTAGGCCTGTTCGACCCGCTCCAGCGTGGAGTTGAACGCGTTGACGAACTGATTCAGTTCCGGCGGCAACGGCGACAGTCGCAAGCGCCCCGAGCGCAACGGCGGGGCCAGCCGCTGGGCTTCATGGGACAGTTTGATCAGCGGTTTGAGCCCGATCCGTGCCACCCAATACCCCAACGCGGAAGCCATCAGCACGCCGACAATCGCCAGTGCAATCAGGGCGATCAGCAGTTGATGTTGCGTCTGGTGAAAGGTCTCGGTGTCGATGCCGATCATGAAGCGCAGCGGCGGGCGCTGGTCCTTGGCCGGGAACTGGCTGACCAGCACTTTCAGCGGGTAGGGCTGATCCGGCAGTTGCATGTCGCGCATGCCCAGCGGCCCTTCGGCAAAAGCGCGGATCTGCGGCGTCGGGTTGCCGTATTCATAGCGAGGATCGCCGCTGACGATCCAGAAACTGATGCGCTTGTCTTCTTCGCCGAGCAACTTGAGCTTGTTGTTGATCTTCACCCAATGCTCGGGCGTGCCGTAACGGCCGACGGTGGATTCGAGCACGCTGTAACGCGCGTCCAGTTCCGCTTCGGGCAACAAGCCAAGCCCCTTGTCGACCTGTTGGTAGAGCGCCCAACCGATCAACAAAAACACCAAAAGCGCCACCAGCGTGAACATCCCGCTCAGGCGCAGCGCAATCGAGTTACTGGACACCACGGCTCTCCAGCACATAACCCATGCCCCGGATCGTGTGCAGCAATTTCTCTTCGAACGGCCCGTCGAGCTTGGCCCGCAGGCGTTTGATCGCCACTTCGACGACGTTGGCGTCGCTGTCGAAATTGATGTCCCAGACCATCTCGGCAATCGCCGTTTTCGAGAGGATTTCACCCTGACGCCGGGCCAAAACGCTGAGCAGCGAGAACTCCTTGGCGGTCAGGTCCAGACGCGAGCCCGCGCGGGTCGCCTTGCGGCTGATCAAATCTATCCACAGGTCGGCAATGCTCACTTGCACCGGTTCATGGCCGCCGCTGCGGCGGGTCAGCGCTTGCAGGCGCGCCACCAGTTCGAGGAAGGAAAACGGCTTGCCGAGGTAATCGTCGGCGCCATCGCGCAGGCCTCTGATGCGATCCTCCACACGCTCGCGGGCGGTGAGCATGATCACCGGGGTTTGCTTGCGTGCACGCAGCGCGCGCAGCACGCCAAAGCCATCGAGGCCCGGCAACATCACGTCGAGGACGATCACCGCGTAGTCGCTTTCCAGCGCCAGGTGCAGACCCTCGACCCCATCGCGGGCGAGGTCCACGGTGTAACCCTGTTCCGTCAGGCCGCGGTGCAGATAGTCCGCGGTTTTTTCTTCGTCTTCGATAATCAGAACGCGCATGACCCCGCCTCAGTCTGTGGTTGCCAGCGCCGGCACGGGCGGAGGCGCTGGTGAGAGAGTGTGCCGATGAAATAACCGCTCCAGCCATAAGTATATGACCGGCGTGGTGAACAGCGTCAGCGCCTGGCTCACCAGCAAGCCGCCGACCACCGCGATCCCCAAGGGTTGGCGCAGTTCGGCGCCGGTGCCGTAGCCGAGCATCAGCGGCAGGGCGCCGAGGAGGGCGGCGAGGGTGGTCATGATGATCGGCCGGAACCGCGTGATACAGGCTTTGAAGATCGCCTCTTCCGGCGATAAGCCACCGTTGCGTTGCGCTTCGAGGGCGAAGTCGATCATCAGGATGCCGTTCTTCTTCACGATACCGATCAGCAACACCAGCCCGATCAGCGCCATGATCGAAAAATCCTGGCCGCAGATCCACAACATGATCACCGCACCGAGGCCGGCCGAAGGCAGCGTCGAAATGATCGTCAGCGGATGCACGAAGCTCTCGTAGAGCACGCCGAGAATGATGTACACCGCCACCAGCGCCGCCAGAATCAGCCACGGCTGGCTGGCCAACGAACTCTGGAACGCCTGCGCCGCGCCCTGGAAGTTACCGCTGATGGCCGCCGGCATGCCGATATCGGCCTTGGCCTGATTGAGCATGATCACCGCATCGCCCAACGCCACGCCGGGCGCGAGGTTGAACGAAAGGTTGGCGGCCGGGAACATGCCATCGTGGGCGATGGACAGCGGGCCGATGGTTGGTGCGTCGAATTTTGCCAGCGCCGACAGCGGCACCATCTCGCCGCTCAGGGGCGAGCGCAGGTAGAAATAGTTGAGACTTTCGGCCTTGCCGCGCTGCTTGGTGTCCAGTTCCAGAATCACGTTGTACTGGTTGATCTGGGTCTGGAATTCGTTGATCTGGCGCTGGCCGAATGCGTCGTACAGCGCTTCGTCGACATCGCTGGCGGTCAGACCAAAACGCGCCGCAGCGCTGCGGTCGATGCTGATGTGAGTGATGCTGCCGCCCAGTTGCAGGTCATTGGAAATATCGCGGAACGCCGGATTAGCCCGCAGTTTTTCCGTCAGGCGCTGGGTCCAGGTGCTCAGGGTCGGGCCATCGTTGCTCTTGAGCACGTATTGATACTGGGCGCGGCTCGGGCCGGAGCTGAGGTTGATGTCTTGCCCTGCACGCAAGTACAGGACGATGCCCGGCACTTTCATCAATTGCGGGCGAATCCGGTCGATGAACTGGCTGGCCGAGACATCGCGGTCACCGCGTTTTTTCAGGGTGATCCAGAACCGGCCGTTGGCGATCGTCTGGTTACTGCCGGACACACCGACCGAGTGCGAGAAGGTTTCGACTGCGGGGTCGGCGGCGACGATTTCGGCCATCGCCAAGTGTTTTTTCACCATGTCGCCGTAGGAAATATCGGCGGCGGCTTCGGTGGTGCCGAGGACGAAACCGGTGTCCTGAATCGGGAAGAAACCCTTGGGAATGAAAATGTAGCCAGCGACGGCCAGAGCCAGCGACACAGCGAACACACCGATCATGGTTTTCTGGTGGGCGAGGGCGCGGCGCAGGCCTTTTTCGTACCACGCCAGCAGGCGTTCACCGAAGCCCTGTTTGTCGTGGGCATGGTGCACCGGCGCACGCATGAACAGCGCGGCCAGGGTTGGCGCCAAGGTCAGCGAGACCACCACCGAAATCATGATGGTCGAGGTGGCGGTCAGGGCAAATTCCTTGAACAGCCGCCCGACCACGCCGCCCATGAACAGCAGCGGAATGAACGCCGCCACCAACGAGAAGCTGATCGACACCACGGTAAAACCGATTTCCCCGGCGCCTTTGATCGCCGCCTCGCGCATGCCGTCGCCGGCCTCCAGATGGCGGTGAATGTTTTCCACCACCACGATCGCATCGTCGACCACAAACCCCACGGCCACCACGATCGCCACCAGCGTCAGGTTGTTCAGGCTGAAGCCCATCACATACATCAGGGCAAAACTGGCGATCAGCGACACGCCGAGTACCGCCGATACGATCAACGTGGCCGACAGTTGACGCAGGAACAACGCCATCACCGCCACCACCAGCATGACGGCAATCAGCAGGGTAATTTCCACTTCATGCAAGGACGCGCGGATGGTCTGGGTGCGGTCGATCAGCACCTTGACCTGCACCGAGGCCGGCAGCATCGCTTCCAGCCCCGGCAGTGCCGCCTGAATGCGATCCACGGTCTCGACGATGTTGGCGCCGGGCTGGCGGAAGATCACCAGGTTCACGCCTGGCTGTGAGCCGGCCCAAGCCTGCACGTAGGCATCTTCCGAACCGTTGACGACTTTGGCGACGTCCTTGAGGTGAACCGGTGCGCCATCCTTGTAGGAAACGATCAACTGGCTGTATTCGTCGGGATGGAACAGTTGATCGTTGGTCGAAAGCGTTGAAATGCTCGACTCGCCGTACAGCGCACCTTTGGCCAGATTGAGGCTGGTTTGCTGGATCGCCAGACGAATGTCGGCGAGGGTCAGGCCGATTGCTGCCAGTTTGTCCGCCGAGACCTGGACGCGAATCGCCGGACGTTGCTGACCGGTAATGGCGACCTGTCCTACACCGTCGACCTGACTGAGCTGACGGGACAACAGGGTTTCGGTCAGGTCGCTGAGCTCCGGGCCGGGCATCAGCGACGAGTTGACGCTGAGGATCAGCACCGGGCTGTCGGCCGGGTTGACCTTGCGCCAGGTCGGCAGGTTTGGCATGTCCTTGGGCAGCTTGCCGGCGGCGGTGTTGATCGCGGCCTGGACTTCCTGGGCGGCGGTGTCGATGCTCTTGTCGAGGGTGAATTGCAGGGTCAGGTTGGTCGAGCCGAGCGCACTGCTCGAAGTCATCTGGGTCACGCCGGGGATGGCGCTGAATTGCACTTCGAGGGGCGTGGCGACCGACGATGCCATGGTTTCCGGGCTGGCGCCGGGCAGTTGTGCGGCGACCTGGATGGTCGGGAACTCCGCTTCCGGCAGTGGCGCGATGGGCAGGCGCGGGAAGGCGATTGCGCCCAGCAGCACCAAGGCAAAGGTCAGGAGAATGGTCGCCACCGGGTGATCGATGCACCAGGCTGAAACCGAACCATGGCCCTTCATGGTGTCGACTCCGATTGCACCACTTGCGGCGGATCGGTCAGCACCTGCACCGTCGAGCCAGGCTTGAGTCGCGACTGACCGTCGCTGACCAACTTATCCCCAGGCTGCACGCCTTTGATGATGTTCTGGCCGCTGTCCTGATAGACCATTTGCACCGGCACGGTTTCGACTTTGTCGCCATTGAGGCGGTAGACGAAATGCTGGTCGAGGCCACGTTGTACGACGTTGGGCGGTACGACCAGCGCATCTTTATCCAGTGCGGTCTGAATCTTTACCGTCACCAGCAGGCCAGGCCAGAGCTTCTGCCCGGCGTTGTTGAATTCGGCCTTGGCGCGGATGGTGCCGGTGTTGGCATTGATCTGGTTGTCGATCAGGGTCAGATGGCCTTCGCCCAGCAGGTTGCCGGTTTCGCCGTCGGTGTCGGCACCGATGTAGGCCTTTACCTGAGCGTGTTGCGGATCGCTGATCAAGCCTTGCAGGGTGGGCAACATTTGCTGCGGCAGGGAGAACTCGACGGCGATCGGGTCGATCTGGGTGACGGTGAACAGGCCTTGGGTGTCGGTCATGCGCAGGAAGTTGCCCTCATCCACTGTACGAATGCCGACGCGACCGGTGACCGGGGAGCGGATCTGCGTGTAGGACAGTTGCACTTGGGCGGCATCAATCGAAGCCTGATTGCCTTGGGCGGTGGCCTTGAGTTGGTTGACCAGTGCCTGTTGTTGGTCGTAGGTCTGTTTGGAGACGCCGTCGTCGACGCTCAGCAGTTTGTAGCGCTTGAGGTTGACCAGTGCGACTTGCAGTTGCGCCTGGCTTTCGCCGAGTTGTGCCTGGGCCTGATCGAGACTGGCGCGGATCGAGCGGTCATCGATGGTGGCCAGCAGGTCGCCTTTTTTCACCAGTTGGCCTTCCTTGACCATGATTTTGGTGAGGATGCCGTCGATTTGCGGGCGGACGACGACGCTGTGCAGGGACAGGACCGAGCCGATGCCGCTGACGAAGCGGGGGACGTCTTTTTCGGCGACGCTGACCACGCGTACGGGAATGGCGGTGGGGGCGGCGAGTTTTGCCTTGGCGGGTTTGGTGGCGTACCACAGGCCCAGCGCTGCCAGGATGATCAGGAGGGCGACGAGCAGGGCGGGTTTTTGCTGGATTCGCATGCGAGTGGGGCGCCAGGGCTGGTTTTTGGTCGAAAGGTATTTTCCTTTATAAACCTGTTTGGGGGTCGGGAAGGTGACTGCTAACTGACGGCGCTGTCAGTTTGGGCCTTGGCGGCCTTATAGCCGACCAAGCTATGGGGTGATTGAGTACATATCCGTTGTTTTTGTAACGGCGGCGTATGGTTTCGCCCTTACGGCGAGTCCCTTTTGGCAAACGCCCGGAAGCCGGCCCAGCCAAAAGGAACCAAAAGGTCTCGCCCCGAACGTACGGCCCCTCGCTAAGGCTCGGGGTTTCTTCGCTCCGGTATTCATCCGGGGACACTGCCCTCCGGTCTGCTGCGCGACGACCTACATGCAGCGTGTTCGACTGCGTCGAACGGCGCTGCGCGCCACTCCCCGGATAAACACCTCCACTCAGCCTTCCGATGGGGCGGGTGGATCAAAAGCTGCAGGCGAGCTAACGCTCGGCCTGTTGAGTGGTGAAAAGCCTGGGTGTACGCCGATCCACTGTGGGAGCTGGCTTGCCAGCGATGGCGGCCTGCCAGCCGACCTGATTTCTACAGATGTACCCAATCCAACTGTGGGAACCAGCCTGCTGGCGATGGCGGTCTGCCAGCCGACCAATCTCTCACAGGCATGGCCACAATTTAATTGTAGGAGCGACTCAATTCGCCACCCGAACCCCACCCAGACTCCCGCTCAATTCATACGCCGCCAATTCCGCCTGATGCGCGGCCAACAACTCCGGCAGCGACCCCCGCAGATACTCCACCCAGGTCTTGATCTTCGCATCCAGATATTGCCGCGAAGGGTAGATCGCATACAGGTTCAGTTCCTGCGAGCGGTATTTGGGCATGACGCGCACCAGCGTGCCGTCGCGCAAGCCGTCGATCGCTGCGTACAGCGGCAGGACGCCGACGCCCATGCCGCTGGTGATCGCCGATTTCATTGCGTCGGCGGAGTTCACCAGGAACGGTGAGCTGTTGATGGTGACCATTTCCTGGCCGTCAGGGCCGTCGAAGGCCCATTTTTCCAGGGGGATGACCGGGCTCACCAGGCGCAGGCAGGCGTGGTTGAGCAGGTCGCTGGGTTTTTGTGCGCAGCCGTTGGCTTTGACGTAGGCCGGGGAGGCGCAAACGATGCTGAAGGTGATGCCCAGGCGCTGGGAGACGAAGCCCGAGTCCGGCAGTTCGCGGGCCAGGACGATGGACACGTCGTAACCCTCGTCCAGCAAGTCCGGTACGCGGTTGGCCATGGTCAGGTCGAAGGTCACGTCCGGGTGGGTCTTGCGGTAGCGGGCGATGGCGTCGATCACGAAGTGCTGACCGATACCGGTCATGGTGTGCACTTTCAGTTGCCCGGCCGGACGTGCGTGGGCGTCGCTGGCTTCGGCTTCGGCTTCTTCGACGTAGGCCAGGATCTGCTCGCAGCGCAGCAGGTAGCGCTTGCCGGCTTCGGTCAGGGCGATGCGTCGGGTCGTTCGGTTGAGCAGACGGGTTTGCAGATGGGCCTCCAGATTGGAGACCGCGCGCGAGACGTTGGCCGTGGTGGTGTCCAGTTGCACGGCGGCGGCGGTGAAGCTGCCGGCTTCGGCCACGTAACTGAAGGCGCGCATGTTTTGCAAAGTGTCCATGGGGTGCTCTCGGGTTCGATGGCAAATTGTGACACGAAGTTTCAGGGTCTGAGACCCCGACCAAGGGATTATCTCGTTAACGGTAACAAAGATTCACAGGAATCCCAGCTTATCGCTTACACCGGCCACCCATAGAATTGCGCCGATCCGTTGTAGGAGC